>JANZZA010000029.1 GCA_026419655.1 Armatimonadota bacterium
GACCCCCTTCCCAAACTTTATCGTGCTGCTTCCACCACACACGCCCCTTTGCTGTGCGCCGCTAGGAAACAGGCGCAAGAACAGTCTTGACAAGGCGATGGTTCAGGGCATGGCCGGAGTTGTAGCCAATGAAAAGGCCCCGCCAGGGCCGGCCAGCAGCGTAAAGGTCGCCGAGAAGGTCGCAGAGTTTGTGGCGAGCGAAAGCGTCTGGGAGAGCCGGCGCGTCGGAAAGGCGGTCGTCGAAAATCAGCAGCACGCTGGAGGTGTCGCCGGCCTGAAAAATGCCGGCGGCGCGGGCCGCCTCGGCGTCGCGGGCTAAAGCAAAGGTGCGCGCCGGGGCGATTTCAGTGCGGAAATCACCCGTCTCGAGGTCGAATCGGGCGCACTGCAGGCCAACCATGGGATGTGGCCAGTCGAGGATGTAGACAAGTTTCCAGGAGCTATGAGGATAGGCGGCAAGCCACTGAGAGCCGTCGTCGCCGCGAAGGATGGTGGGTTCTGGGACAGTCAGACAGGGGACGCCGCCTGGCAGGTCTGTTGTGCCGGCGGATGCGATAAGGTCGGCCCAGGGCAGTGCGCTGCCGTCCAGCAGCGGAAGCTCCGGGCCGTCCACCTCTACGTCGGCGTCTGTGATGCCCGCGGCGGCGAGGGCGGCGAGAAGGTGCTCAACCAGATTTACGGCGGCCTCGCCGGAAGAGATGATGGACCAGCTCCGGCCCGTGGCGACGGAGGAGGGGCCGGCGGGAATGAGTGTGCCCGAAGGGACGTGGCGGAAGCGGAGGCCCTGGTCGGAGGGGGAGATGGTGACGGCGACTTGCTGGCCTGTGATTACGCCAAGGCCGGAAGTAGTCACCGGGTGGGCTACAGTGCGGCGACTGGCTGCGGCCGGTACTGTGCTGCCGCTGGGCGGGGTCATGTGTCGAACACCACCTCGATTGAGAGAAGACCGCCGTCGCGGCGGATGGCAAGGTTGTGGTAAGTGACGGCTTTGATTTCGCCCCGCAGGCGGTCGCGGATGGTGGTAGCAGGGACGACACCCGCGCGAAGTTCCGCAGAAGGCGGGGACTCCGAAGCGTGGGCCGTGACTGTAACCGGTATCTGGCCGTCCTGGGCAAGATACAGCAGCTCGCGCAGGCAATGGTGGACGAGATATTCGGGGATCTCGGCCTCTACGGTGAGTGAGACGGTGTCGGCCGGCTGGAGGCCTTCCGTATCGGCGACGAAAGAAAGCATCCCCCGGGCGGTGGCGGAGATGAGTGAGGAAAGATCGTGTCCCCAGGCGCGAATGGCATAGTCGGCCGGGTGGTCGAGAACCTCGAAGCCAGCGCAGTGACTGTTTGCCGTATCTCCAGCGAGCATTTGGGCCACCTGGGACAGATTCTCGAAACCCAGAAAAGGCCGGCCCTCTGCGGACAGTATCTCTGCAAGGTGACTTTTGGCAAAGACCACGTCCGCGTGGCGTGCCGCGCAAAGGTCCGAGTGACCGTCGCCTATATAGATAATGCGGCGAAAGTGAGAGCGCAAGCGGGTGAGATGGTCCAGCTTGCAGTTGGCGCAGTCAGGACAGGCGTCGGAAGAAT
>JANZZA010000043.1 GCA_026419655.1 Armatimonadota bacterium
TGCCCGCTGGTACTATGAGCACGCCAGGCCCGGCGATGAATTCCTTGCCGACGTCTCGGGTATCGCCTACGTTTTTCCCCAGACCTACGCCAGACGCTATCGGGAGCGATGGAAGGTTTTTTCTGGCTTCCTGGAATGGACGGCCCGGTACATGGAGCGGCTGGGCATGAGGACGGTGCGGCCCCACGGCGGCGACCGTGACCGTATGGCTCGCTATGCCGCAGGCATTCCCTTCCTCCACTCAATCTTCGCCGACTATGCCCGCCGCGGCGGTATTGGCTACGACAACGGTGTCTACTGCTTGCCCGGCGACCTGCCTGTGTTTCATGCCCTGACCACGTGGTGGGTTGGCGGCAAGGATGGCCTCCTGCGCGAGATCCGCTTGCAGGTTGGCGACCGAAGACCGGCCTTCGTCAATTGCTTCCTTCATAACTGGACCTTCGACATGGCCAGTCTCCAGGCCATCTACGACGCCCGCGACCCCGACATGGTCTTCGTCACGCCAGCTCAGCTCGCCCAGCTGTACCTGCAGGCGCGAGAAAGAGGTTGGGCCAAATAAGCGGCGCCAGTGAGTCGCAGTACCGCCGCGCCATGCCCTCACCGGAGAAGAGACCGGAGGACCGGAGAGCTTTCCGAAGAGGACCAGCTTGGGTTACTTGCGAAAATAACCCCGGTACTTTTCCAGCGCCTGGCAGATGGCCTCGATATTCTCCAGGGGCACGTCGGGCGCACATTCTGCTGATAGCCACAGGCCGCCCTCGGGCAGCCCCAGCTTCTCGACGGCCTCGCGCACGTGGGCGTCTATCTGCTCGGGCGTGGCAAAGGGAAATAGCTGCCGGTCCAGGTCCAGGTCCACGCAGACTTTTCCCTTGCATACGCGGGCGAGGTTATCCAGTCCATTGGCGCGCACCTGAGGGTTTATCACGTTCACGCCACACTCAACTAGGTCCGGGATGATTTCCCAGATGTGCCCGTCGGAATGGAAGTAAATTTTGACCCCTGCCTCAACGCAGCGCCCGAAAAGTCGCGCGTAGCATGGCTTGAGATACTTGCGCCACTTCTCCGGCGACATGGGGAGGCTGTTCTGCCAGCCAAGGTCGTCACCGAAGTACAGCAAGCTTCCTGGTGGCGTTTGCTGAAGCGTGAGCTCCAGTTTTTGCACGTTGTGCTCCAGCACGATGTCTATGAGCATTTCCAGCTCCGGCGGCTCTTCGGCGAAATCAATCATCAGCTCCTCGAAGCCCCGCAGGTATTGTAGCCGCAGGTACATGAATCCGTGGGCGAAACCCGGCGTCGGCTCAGGCGCCTTGAGGGCATGCACGTCTTCTCGGCGCGCCACCGGGTGCGTCACCACATAAGCGTCCATGCCCTCGTGTACGTTTTCCCACACGCATCCCCACTCGTCCACGTGCCGCCCCTCTTTATACGTCCCCTGAGCCATCGCGTCGAAATCCCGCTGGCCAGCACCCTTTTCGCCAAAGATGACGGGGTGCCGCGCCACAAGCGCGTCCAGTTCCTCTCGATACTTTATCCAGGTGGCCGGCAGCAGTCTTACCGTAACGGGTATATACTCCGGGTGCTCAAAATTCATGGCCTTCATCCAGTCGTCAGCCATCGGCTTCACCTCGCTTACGCATTGCCGCGCGCAACCCCTTCGCCAATCTGCCCACTTTTGGCGTCTGTTATTTTTCTCCCCAGGGGAATCCCTTTGGAGACTGTTGCAAAAGTCGCTTTCCGCACCGCCAGAGGAAATCGCGGGTGAAAGGTCAGTCATAAAGAGTTGTACGCTTTCCTCGCTCCAGGTAAGCGGACGTCGGGTTTCGCAGCAGTCTCCTTTGAATGGTTCTCCCCAGTCCTCCTTCTCAAACTTTTTCGTGCTGCTTCCGCTAGGCACCCCCACTCGCAGCGCGACCGCAGCGACATGGTGTCTGGCCCCGGCTACCGTGGCGCCGCCGGCGACAGGGGCCGGTAATAGAGGCCGATCTCCCGGAACGGAATCGGTCGAAAGCCAATTGCCCTCAGTGCCGCTGCGTCTTCTCTTAGTTCGAAATTCATGTTCTCGGCGTCAACAAATCCCGGGTCTTCCGCTGTTATAAAGTTGTCCATAAGGTCCTGGATGCCGCGGTCCCGGGTGAGAAATTCCCCGCAACGGTATACCACGTTGCGCCAGACCATGTTCACGTCGGCATTTTCCTCCAGCCGCGCCAGCGCCGGATACTTCGTGCTGTAGGGCGGCTGAGTTATATCCACGTCCTGCCGTGTCATCTTCACAGTCCAGTCGCTTTGCAGGTACTCCTTCCACCGCTGCTCGCCCCAGCCACTGAAGCTTATTCCGTAGCGGCAGTCAACAAAAATGTTGTTCTCGACGACGTTCTCCTTGCCGCCATGTATCTGTACGCCCCCGAAGTTGGCCTGAGAGCACCGAAGGAACACGTTCCCGTAGATGATAACACCGCTGATGGCGTCGTCGAGGCGTATTCCGGCCCGCCCGCACGGCGTCACATAGTCCGGGTCGCCGATGTCGTGCCAGAAGTTATACCGAAAGACGTTGCCGCGGTAAGTTGGGTTATTCCAGATGTCAAGGCCTCCCTGGTCATCGGTCTCCAGGCACACCCGGTAGATTTCGTTGAACTCCAGCAGGTGGTCATTGCCTTCGATGCGGATACCATGACCTGGGGAGTCGTGAAACACGTTATGCGCGACGCGGTTCCCGACGCCTTCAAGGAGCACAGCTGGGGCATAGGTGCGCTTGAGGCGCGAAAAATCGTAGATATGACAATTCTCCACGAAATGCTCGCCGGGCGTGAGAGTTTTTCTATCGCCGCCGGCCACCCGCGTCCCTCCGCCACCCAAGCAGTAAATGTCGCAAGCAAAAATCCCGTGCCTGTGCCC
>JANZZA010000087.1 GCA_026419655.1 Armatimonadota bacterium
ATGACGGGCTGCCACGTCCAGGCAAGTTCTGCAACAGTCGCCCTAGAAGCGGTACCTGACGCCGCCGGTTACGTGGCGTCCCAGCCGTACGTAGCCAGGCCAGTACTGGTACTCTCGGTCGAACACATTTGTCCCGCTCACGAAAACCTCTAGCTGCGGCGAGAATTGGCGAGACAGGTAAAGGTCGAAGACGCCAAAACCGCCCACGGACGCGCCCACGGCGTCGCTGCGCGAACCGGTATACCGCCAGAGCGCCTCCATCCGCCAGCCGTTTGGGTCCTTATAGTGCACGGCCAGCCGTCCCCGCCAATCCGGCATGAACGGATTCTGCTGCCCGCGGCCCTCGTCGCGGCCGTCCGCGTAGGTCACCTGGCCTGAGAGCGTCAGCGCAGGCGACAGCGCCCGCTCGAAAGTGACCTGGCCCCCGTAGGCCCGGCCATCATCAACTAGAAGATACGGTGGCTCGCCGTCTAACTGCGGGTCTGCCAGCGGCGCCAGCAGCCCCTCGTAATCGCGGTAGAACAGGACCAGGCCCAGCATCGAGCGCGCGCTGAGTAACTCATAGCGGCCCTCGTAGAACTGCCCGAAGCCGCCCGGAGCAAGGTTTGTCCATTCCAGCTCATGCTCCGGGCGCCAGGGGTTGGTGGGTGAAAGCAAGCCCACATCTTCCCGCGCCACAGTGTAGGTGCCCAACCATAGTCGCTTGTCGGGGGCTATCGTGTGCTCCCACACAAGCCGCGGACGCCAGCTCGGGGACGTGCCGTCTGATGCCACGACCTGGCCGCCAATCTCCAGCCAGTCCTCACCCAGCCGCTTGCAAAGATTTACGTACCCGGTGCCCAGGTCGCGATAATCCTTCGTCGTGAAGGGAAAATGGTCGGCAATCGGCGACGCGATGAGGGGATCCACACGAACTTGCCAGAGAAGCCCTGACGCCCTGTCCGTGCCCCACTGTCCCGCAGCCCCCGCCGTGACTTCCCACTCGCCCAGCCGCCCCATCCAGGCCATCTCGGCGCCATAACGGGTCATGTCGGCCTGACGCCAAAGATATGGTTTGGTATCCATTTCGCCAGCCGTAGTCGCTGCCATACTGTCGGGATTGTTCGCTCTCTCTGCTACACGGTCATAGTGGGCCAACAGGAAGAAACGCCCCGCCCGCGTAGCAGGGAACTGACGGGCGAAGTCAAAGCTCGTCTCGAAGGCCCGGTAGCGGTAGTCCCGGTCTGGTTCCAGGACGGACCCGGGCCTGCCGGAGGTGGTGGCGGAGTAGGTGGCGCGCAGGAAATCTCTGGACCCGTCGGAGTTGTACCGGCCCGCTAGAAGCTGGGCGGCCCGGTCAGTCCAATCGCCGTTAGGCAACCAGGAGGGCTCCTCGGTCTCGGCTGCGCTCAAATAATAAGCCACCTGTCCCCCGGCACTCCTGCCGTCCGTCTTCAAAAAGGCATGGGTGCTGCCGGCCGCTACTTCCATTTCCGTGCGGCTGTAAAGACGTTCTTCTACCAGCGCCCCGGCGTCTGTCAGGCCTGCGCGCAACATCTCTTTGTATGCCTCACGGTCTTGCTGGAGCAGGTGGTAAAGATTCGAGAGTTTCACGCGGGCTAGGGCGTAGTCGCGGTCAATATGCAGAGCCTCGCGCAGCTCGGCCAGGGCCCTCTGATAGCGCCTCTGGGCCATGAAAACGCGGGCGGCTATGGTGCGCACAGGGGCCGAGCGCGGGGCCAATTTCAGGGCCTCCAGCACCTGTTGTTCCGCCAGGGCAAACTCGTTCAGGTCCAGGTAGGCGATTGCCAGGTTAGCTCTCGGCAAAGCCCAGTCCTCGCCCCGCTCCGATGCCATCTCTACAGCCCGCTGCAGGTGCTCAATGCCTTCCCGAAGGCGCCCCAGGTTGACCAGCAGCGCCCCATAATCGTTCTCCATTTGCACGCTGTCTGACCCGAGGGCGAAAGCTGTCTGGAACTGGCTCAGAGCCTGAGCGATCTTGCCTTGCTTGGAGTAGACGACTGCTAGGGTAGAGTAGGCCGACAGCATTGCCGGCTGGAGGTGGACAGCACGCTCCAAAGCTCGGGCCGCCTGAGGATAAGCACCGAGAGCATTGTACACAGTCCCCAGGG
>JANZZA010000134.1 GCA_026419655.1 Armatimonadota bacterium
GCCCCTTGCAAAACGGACGTTTTCGGTTTAGTCGGCACATAAAGTGTTACCTTTACAGCGTCATTGCTGCGCATGCTAAGGAAGTCAGCGCCTGCAAAGGTCGGTTGTCCAACAGACACATTGGACAAGCGCAGGCGGCACCGACGGCCCTGCCCCGTACATCGCAGCATCTGCTGCCTGAGAAGCGCAATGAAGTACTACGCCTTGTGAGGGAGTGTTCGGTTTTCTTGGGATTCTGTTTCAGTCAGGAAAGAGTCAGGCGGGACGAATCACGTCGTAGACTGTTGCAAGACCTGGTTGAGGCTTACCTGGACCGGGGAAACTGCACAACGCTGTACGGCTGACCTTTTACCCGCGATTTCCTCTGGCGGCCGAGAAAGAGGCTTCTGCAAGAGTCTTCTTAGAAAACCGAACGCTCCCGCCTCGTGATTGAAGACTTGACGGCGGCCAGCACGGACGGCAGAGTTGCCGTGCGTATATGCCTTGGGTATGGGCTACAGTATGAAAGCGTGCTCTGAGGAAGTGACGAGCAGCCGTAGACTTGGACGAGCGTAAATGGTGTACACCAAGAGGCCGAAAGTCCTGTTGCTGAACGCAGTAACTGCTCATAAGAAGGATTCCCGTTATCTACGCTTGCAATGGGGTGGCTCGGCCTCAACATTGCTCAACAACTCGTCCCTCCGTCCACACCCTCTAGAGCACCCAGCCCTGACGACGCACCTCCTCTTTTACAACCGCGCCACCTCGAAAGCCTACGGTTAGACTTTCCCGAAGCCTACGCGCTCCACAATGGTCAGCCCTCGTCCTGCTGCAGGTGCCCAGGCCAAGTGATATATCATTTTGCCCACACCCAGGAAACCGCTGTGTGCTTCAGCGCAGCGGCTGTCTTCAGGATGCCAGCCTGCCGCTTGGCCGTTGGTATAATGGCGTCGCGTTGTCCAACAGGCTTAAGACTAGGAGGATGGGAAAAGACCTCCTACAGTTTTTAGTTTGCGGGCACCAGGAGACGGCGGGCAGACCACGTTGGGAGAGAGCTAACTATGTGCGAGACTCGGTACGTCAGGCCAAAGATCGAACGGGCGCGGCTGCGCAATCCCGAGCGTGCCGCAGCGAACCAGACAGCGGCAGAGGGCAGGGTAGTGGAAATTTTCCGACAGCGCAGGCGGCAAGAGCGGCGCACCTTTCACCTTGTCTACTACCAGTATGACGCGCCGTTTCTCTACGACAACTTTCGTGTAGAGCTGGGGCGGCCATGGGAGAATGCGACCAATCGCGCGCACCCGGACGTGCCGGAGGAGCAATGGGGTATCCTCACGCCGGAGCTACGGGCGGGGTACGTAGGCGCGGAGATCAACCCCGACGGCGTCGAGCTGGACGTGCCGCCCTACGGCGCGATTACTTTCGTCGAGGACGACCCCATTGTCGAGGTTACGGTCATCGGCAGCGCATGTGTGCCACCAGGATACGTGCTGCTGTACGGCGAGCCTGTCGAGTGGCAGTACTGGCGAACCGGTGTAAAGATGCGCGTTGATGGGCTGCCGGGCGAGCACCTGCGCTGGGACACTTGGGAGAAGGGGCTGGACGAGAGTTACCGCGACGCTGGACTAAGCTGTGCAGTCTTTCGGACGCCCCCTTGCCGCAAGATCACGATCATGGCCGGCAGCCAGCACATCGTGGACGCGCCGGACTTCGACAACATGCGCCACGACGCCCATTACGCAGTGCGCCACATCTACGTAGGCGTGCAGAAACCTGCGTAAGGCGGCTGGCGGGATACCCGCAGCGAGCGTAGCAATGTCGCGGACCTATCAAGAACAGACATCGGCCGGCCACGGGCAGGGCCTCTTTCACCACGAGCTTTCTCAGATCACGGACCCGAGTGCCCTACACTATCGCCACGCGTATTTTCTTGCGACACCCTAGCCTCCTGCTTATATCCCTTCACACGTGGCGTCATCCCGCTCAGAGCCACCCCGACCATCCATGACTCACTGGCATCTTGGTAGCGCGCAAACCACGTCAGGCAATGAGCCTGGCGCTGAAGCTCAACAGTGTAGTCAGCCAAACGATCATCGCTGAGGTCATATCGCCCCTCGAGGACAAGACGCCAGTCCCGGTGAAAATCCCAGCGCACCTCTGGGGCAAGTTCCGTTCGCAGGTCAGGCACGTCCATGAGCAAAGCGGCTTTGCCGGTGGTGATGTGGTGCCTGAGGCTCAAGCCCCCGACGAGCTGGTCCGATAAGCGCGAGCCGAAACCAGCATATAACTCGAGCAGGCCATAACGCTCGCCCGTGTCATAAAGGTTGTATCGAGCCGACCAACCTGCCCAGGTTCCCTCAAGCAGCTCGCGTCCGGCAAGGTTGTAGCCGGCGTCGAGGCTGAGGCTGAATCTCCCGGCTGACATGCGCGGCAAGTCGCGCCTGTCTGGCTTCTCACGGTAGTAGCCAGCCGAGGCAGTCAGGTCGAGACTGCGGCGCGAAGCAGCAGCGGAGTTTACAGGTACGAAATGGTGCGTAAAAGAGGCTTCGGGAGCGCGGTCGAGTGAAAAATAGTCGCGCAGCTTGAAGTAGCGCGGTTCAGCCCGGGTATAGCCAACACGCCACTCATTCACGTCGTCGGGGTGATCGGCGCCGATATAGCCAGTCCATCCGCGCCGCAGGCCCAGCCTGTATGAGGTACTAAGCACCGTCGTCCGATCCTCGCCACTGAAGCGCAGGCTGCCCCGCAGGTAAAGTCCCTCGCGACTGGAGTAGCCAGGACTGCCGGGAAGATGACTCTCCTTTTCTCGCGCCGGGCCAATACCGAAGCTGAGCGGCGACACCAGAGGGATGCTCTTGCCGTACAACCGGACGCGCCCACCGCGAATCTTTAACCGTCCCGTGCGGGTGCTGTAAGCGAGCTCGCGAGCCTCGATAGCCCAGTGGGGGTTGGGGCGGTCGCAAGTGGTGATGCGCCCGCGGATGACATAGTACACTTCAGGCCGTCCTCCAACCTCTTCGCCAGAGAAAAAGGCCTGCCCCACAGATCCTAGGCCCGTCAACCCCAGGTCAACCGTGGCAGAACTTTGTTTCACCCAAAGGTTGCCCTTCGAGAAATCAAAGTGACACGCCACGCCAGCGAAAGCGCTGTAAGGAGTTTCGACCCGTACCCCATCGGCGGCATCCACCACTCCGGAAACAAGGTCGGCTGTAACCTCGGCTGCTGTCACCCGGACCCACCAATCCGGCGCATCGCGGCGCCGAACCACCACCTCCACCCCACCCCTAGCAAAAGCCGTCTGGCGGTCGCTGAAGTAAACAACTTCCTGCCCTGCGAACTCCACTATTACCGGCACGGGCCCCGACCTGACATCCGCCGGACCGACAGCGAAACCCGGCCTGCTCGTGAGCAGAACTAAACTCACTGAAGCGAGACGAAGCAACCTGGCCATGAGAACTGCCTCATTATAGCAGGCATCACGTATTTGGGAAGAACAACTTCTTCCCGGCCGTGACGGTTCGCTCCTCTCAGGATGGTCTTCGGCGCAGGGCCTGGAACTCGAAAAGCAGCTCAGGGAGAATGCCTGAAACGGCCCTGGGAACAAATTTTCCTCGACTCCCCGCCCGCACTTCTTCACGGTGCATCCACTGCCTTAGCTGCCCCACCGATTCCCATGGCCCAGCACCAAACGACAAGACCGACTGGTTGTCCTGTACCTCGGCTCGAAACCCCGCAAGCCCAATTCAACCGGCGAATCGAAACCCTCAGGTGACGGTTGCTAAAACTGCCTCAGCGGCTGCGGGAAGTAAACGGAAGCAAGAGGTAGAGCGCACAATCGTGTACACTTTCCACCCCTCAGATAGACCAAACCAGGTTTTGCAACAATCACGTGAGAAAAACCGGACAACGCCGCAATGCCACGACTGATTGACGGTTCGGGGACTACCATCTAACTGAGAGCAGCAACCGTGGGGCAGCGTCCAGACAATTTTTCGCCAAAACCGCAAGACCTTTTTCTCCGCACCAAGCTACTGAAATAGATTTGTTCTATCTATATCCAGACCAGCAAAATGGCTGCAGGTCGCTTTGAGGTGAGAGGCAGAGCAAAGCGTTGGGGCACTCAACTGAACACGGTGAAAGGTCGGCAAGGAAAGGCCAGTGCACGGGTAGAATACGCTCAGGCAGAAATACTATGCGAGTAACACAGGTCCCACCCGTTGTGTTGACGATTGCCGGTTCTGACCCCAGCGGCGGAGCAGGCGTGCAAGCCGACCTGAAAACCTTCACGGTCTTGGGAGTGTACGGTACTGCCGCTATAACAGCTATCACGTGCCAGAACACAAAGGGCATGAGCGACTACCTGCCTATGCCGGCGCAGCTGGTAGCTGCACAAATCACGATCGTGGTCGAGGACATCGGCTGCGCGGCTGCCAAGACTGGAATGCTGGCGACGGCCGAGATAGTCAGAACTGTGGCAAAACTCACTCGAGAGCTGGCACTATCCCCGCTCGTTGTAGACCCGATTCTGCGGGCCCACAGCGGCGGCACGCTTCTCGACGAAGAAGGCCTTCGCGCGATGAAGGACCACTTGTTGCCGGTTGCCACAGTGGTCACGCCCAACGCGCACGAAGCGGCACAGCTAGTCGGTTTTCCCGTGGATGACGCTGAGAACGCCGCCCGTGCGGCTCAGCGCCTGCTCGAAATGGGCCCGGGGGCGGTAATAATTAAAGGCGGCCACCTGCGCGAAGACGCCGTGGACATCCTCGTCGAGGCGGGCAAACCTGGCCCTCTCTTCCTGGCAGCCCCCCGACTGGAGGCACACCATACCCACGGCACCGGCTGCATCTTCTCAGCAGCCCTGACGGCGGAACTATCTAAGGGACTACCTCTTGAGGCCGCAGCCCGCCGGGCCAAGACCTTCGTGACCGAAGCTATCCGCTACGGTCTGGCTTTGGGCCAGGGTAGAGGTCCCGCCAACGTCCTGGCTGCCGGGCTTATGTTACCTTCGTGGTAGCAAGATAGACGTCCGACAGCCAGCTAACAGGGCGGCGGCAACCGAGCTGCCCTGGCAAGAAGACCGGCGGTTGGCGCCCCCGAACGGATTGTCGCACAAGTCCACTTTGTGCGTGTTTACTCAGCAAGTACAACCCTGGAGTTGCAAAGACAACACTTCCTGCGCCCCGCGCCCCGAAAACGGCCGTCTTGCAGCAGTCCCCAGCAAACAGGAGCGAAGCATCGCACGTTTTGAGAACCATAACCGAAGGGGATGACTTAATCCGCCCAACGCCTTCTCTCCCCGTAACAACAGAGGCCCCAAAAGCGTTCTGCAAACCACGGTCGCCGGTAAAGCATGAGACCGCTAAGCACCCGCTAGTGGGGCCAAAAAGCCCCGACCAGGGCTATCACTGCCATCGCGGTTGTGATGGCTGTCTTAGCGGTCGCACCCATTACGCGGCCAAGAACTGCACCCCAGCCGGCCTGGAGCGCTTCCGGGTCACCCTTGCCTTGCCGCCGCTCGAGCCAGTAGGCAACGAGAAAACCACCCACCACCGCCCCTACCAGCGGCGGAACCACCGTCGCCGCAAGCCAACCTAGCGGCCCCGCCACCAAACCCGCAAGTCCTAACCAACCAAACACCAAGCTGCCAAGCGCCGCCCCGGCGAGCGTCCCCAGGCCTGCTGCCACCGCTGTCTGCCGACTACCCCCGTACTTACGCACCCCAAGCACAGACAGGACATTGTCCGCGGTCTCCGCCAGTGCTGCCATTACGGCCAGGACTACGAGCACAGCCCAAGCGGGGCGCTGCCAGTCACAAGCCCACGAGTAGATAAACGCCGAAGCGAGCACCAGCAGGCTGCCAGGCAATGTGAGGGCCGCCATGAGAACTGCCAGAGGCTGAAGGGCTACGAAGACCACTTTACCGAGTACGACAAGGACCTGCTCCATCACGCGACCAGCTTGGCCTTCCTGCCGGCTACCAAGCCTATTCGTGCATGCGACGCGCCCCTGCATACCGCGCCGCGTAAAAAGGCTTGTTAAGACTCGATATCCGCACACCGGTGCGGCGCGTGGAGGCATGAATGAACTGGTCGTTGCCGATGTAAATCCCGACGTGGCTTATGCCTGGCCTGTAGGTATCGCGGAAAAACACGACGTCGCCCGGCTGGAGGTCTTCCCGCGCCACCGGCCGGCCCTGAGTAAATAGCTGGCGGGAGTCGTGGGACACGTCAATGCCGAACTGCCGATGCACGTACCTGACGAAGCCCGAGCAATCAAACCCAGACGGACTCTCCCCGCCGCGCACGTAGGGATAGCCAAGGTATCTGGTGGCCAACTCAACTATTTTGTTGCCAAGATCGGCGGCCATGCCAATCGCCGCGCCAAGCATTGAGCTTTCGGCCACTCGGGCGGAAGCAATCATGGCCATTCTGGCCGCCCGCGCCAGTCGCTGCTCCCGAGTGTCCACCAGCCAGCTCGCCACCCACGCCACAGAGCCGTCGCCGAAGGCCGCTCTGTACCACTGGTCCTTGCGCTCGAGTACTATGAAAGTAGCTCCGAAGGCGGCCTCGGTAAGCTCAGGATAGTCCAGACCGGGACCGGCGCGAAGATTAACCTCCGGCCGCGCTACCCAGCCTACTCGCACGGGGAAAGTCTTCCCGCTCTCGTCGGTCACGGAGCACTGCTCTGGCGAGCAATAATTCAGCATCCAGCCAGCTATCCATCCATCCCCACCATCAGGCAGGCGCACGAAGGCCCACTGCCCATGCACTCCTTTGACTACGACGCGTGTCCCCTTGGGCAAGCTGCCCTTTATGCTGGCTCCAAGGCTCGGCGCCCGCCGGACATTCACGCCATCGGCGGCGACGAAAGCCTCGACAGACATCGCCTTGCCAGTAGCTTCGTCGTGCAAATACGCTGGCTGCACTCTTGGAGAAGGAAAGTCTGCCGGCTTGGGCAGAGATGCCACAGCGGGCCTGGATGGGCGCGAGGACTCAGTGGCCAGCTTGACCAGACCTGCATGCACCCAGCCGGCCTCACCGCCGTGTACCCGCACCCGATACCAGCCCTTGTGTTCGTCAACGACGTAAACCGTCTGGCCCTTGTCAAGGAGAGCCACAGTGCGCCCAGCCCGCGATGGCTCGGCACGAAGCCGCACCTCGGTGCCGGCAACGAATCCCTTAGCCGTGCCGTTGCTTCCTGACGAAGAGTCGTTCGAGCTACGTGCCGTACCTGCGGAGGCCGCCAACTTCCTCCCGGCAGCCACGTCGAATTCAAGACAATCCCTGCGTATCCACCCGTAGCCACCAGGAGTGCGGCATCTGCACCACTGCCCCTCACGCGCCACCACATAGACTTTCGCCCCTCGTGTCAGTGTGCCGTACCGGGGATAACCAAGGCCTGGACCTTTGCGGACGTTGACAGCACTCACGCAGACCCATGCTGCTCGTGGCTGGGGACCGGCGCTATTTCTCGCTGCCCCAGCCCCACCGGACACCGAAGCTCCCGAAACACTGGCTGCCAGTTGCCGCCCCTTCTGAGCGCTAAACTCCAGGAGCCACTCAGCGACCCAACCCTTCTTCCCGCTTGGCAGCTTCACCAGGCACCACTTGTCGCGGAAAGCCAGCACGGTCAACTTCGTCCCGCGCGACACGCTGCCAAGGATGTCGTGGTTCTGCCCGGGCCCGTCGCGCACAATGGCGGAATTGGGAATGACCCACGCGGGCCGCCCCTTGGCCGCGCAGGCTGCCGCCGTTAAGACCACTGAAATTCCCACCGCCGCAGCCACCACGAGCTTTCTAAACCGTGGCATGGCGCAACTACTATAGGCACCAGACAAATAGGCAGTCAACCTGGTGAAGCCCAGTTTGTCGAACACAAGTTCGACCGCCAGCGGCCATAGTTGGTTGGAGCATTTCCCCGGTCTCGACGGTCTCCTTCGCGGCAGGCCAAGGATACGTGGCCAGTGAGTAACCCAGGCCATCTTCTCTCGGCAAGCAGCTCTCCGAGAAGACCTACTCCCTTCGCAGCCCATTGCCGAGATTTACCCGCGTCTTAACAGCCCGCGGCCTCATACAACGCCACGGGCTTCTCGGGCATGACCTGAAAAAGCCAGCCACGGTGCACCTCCCAGAGGCGTGCAAGAACGCCGCCTTGTACC
>JANZZA010000109.1 GCA_026419655.1 Armatimonadota bacterium
TACCCATCCCCAGCTAAAGCCAGGTTCTTGGTTATCGCCGACGTCAAAGTCGTCTTGCCGTGGTCCACGTGCCCAATCGTCCCCACGTTTACGTGCGGCTTAGTCCGCTCAAACTTTGGCTTAGCCATGGTCGTCAAAGCCTCCTCGAGTAGTCGTCAATGCCTCCTCCGCAAACCGACAGGGCGCCCGGAGCCTCACCCTTAGGCGCTCCCGCGGCGGGCTGGCGCAATCAGTAAGTCTGCCCCAGTATCTCCGCCTGCCGCTCCAGCGGCACAGGATCGTATCGCTCCGGCTGCATTGTGTAGGTACCCCGGCCCTGGGTGAGTGACCGCAGGACCGTCGAATAACCGAACACGTTGGCCAGCGGAACAAAGGCAACTATGGTTTGCGTGTTGCCCGCGCTGGCACGTATCTCGCGAATGTCCGCGCGCCGGGCGTTAAGGTCGTTGACCACGTCGCCCATGTGGGCTTCGGGAGTCACTACCTCAACCCGCATCACCGGCTCGAGCAAAGCCGGTCGCGCGGACAGATACGCCTCTCGGAAAGCCTGGCTCGCCGCCGACCTGAAAGCAAGCTCCGTAGAGTTGTCCGGATCGTAAAGGACTCGCTCGACTACCGCATCCACACCCAGCACCGGGTAACCGGCGAGGGGGCCAGCGTCGAAACTGTCGCGAATGGCCGCCACAGCAGCGTCAAGCAAAACCGCAGGCACATCACTCTCAATTCTCCCGAAACGGGCAGAGTTCTGCCCACCTGACGCGGAGGCGACGCGGACCGCCAGACCAACCCGATGACGCTTGCCCGCGAGGATGCGGTCAAACTCCACGTCGGCCACCGCTGAGCCGAGTACCGTCTCCCGGTAGGAGACCATCGGCTTGCCAACCCGGGCATCCACCCCAAACTCCCGGCGCATTCTGTCCACCACAATTTCCAGGTGCAGCTCGCCCATGCCCGAAAGGATGTACTGGCCCGTTTCCTTATCTGTGCGCAGGCGCAGCGTCGGGTCTTCCCGTACCAGGCGCTCAAGGGCCGAGACAACCTTCTGCTCTTCAGCACGCGTCCTGGGCTCGATGGCCGTGGAGATGACCGGCTCGGGAAAGGTGGGCGGCTCAAGGGCGATGGGCCTCGCTGGGGTGCACAGCGTGTCGCCCGTGACCGTGTCCGCCAACCCTACCGCGGCGACAATATCGCCAGCCCGGGCTTGCTCCAGCTCTTCCCTGCGGTTGGCGTGCATGCGCAAGAGTTTGGTCACGCGCTGTCGCTGCCCAAGGCGTGCATTTAGCACGGTATCGCCGCGCTTGAGTCGCCCCGAATAGACCCGTAGATAATGAAGCTGCCCCACAAAGGGGTCATTCTGCACCTTGAACACCAGGGCGCAGAAATGCTCCGTCGGGTCGTGACGCCTGCGTTCCTCGGACCCCGTGCGCGGATTGATGCCTACCACGTCGGGCATATCCTCCGGCGAGGGCAAATACCGCACCACGGCATCCAACAGCGGTTGAATGCCCTTATTGCGCAGGGCACTCCCGCAAAGCACTGGGACAGCGCGGAAACCAAGCGTAGCGCGCCGCAGGGCAGCGTGCAGTTCCTCTTCGCTAGGTTCCTCGCCTGCCAGGTACCGTTCCTCGACGACGGGGTCAAGCTCGCCAAGCGTGACGACCAGATGCTCGCGGAACTGCTCCGCCAGGCTTTCCAAGTTTTCAGGGATCGCTGCTTCCTCGATCTGGGTGCCGAGGTCGTCCACCCAATAAAGGGCTCGGCGGCGAATGAGGTCTATTACGCCCTCGAAGCGCTCCTCGGCCCCAATAGGCAGTTGAATGGCCACCGCATTGGCACCGAGACGGCTCCTGATCTGGTGGAGGACGTCGTGAAAATTGGCGCCAATACGGTCCATTTTGTTTACAAAGATCACTCGTGGTACCCGATACTTGTCGGCCTGACGCCAGACAGTCTCAGACTGCGGTTGGACGCCTCCGACGGCACACAATATCGTCACCAGGCCGTCAAGTACCCGTACCGACCGCTCAACCTCGACGGTGAAATCCACGTGCCCGGGCGTATCAATGATGTTGATGCGGTGCCCGCCCCAGAAGCACGTTGTAGCGGCAGCGGTGATGGTGATGCCGCGCTCCATCTCCTGGGGCATCCAGTCCATCTGGGCGTCCCCGTCATCAACCTCGCCCATGCGGTGGATTCGGCCGGTGTAAAACAGAACACGCTCAGTCGTGGTGGTCTTGCCCGCGTCAATGTGGGCAGCCATCCCGATGTTGCGCGTCCTGTCCAGCGGCGGATCGTCGGCCACTGCAACCACCGGCCTCTTCCCGAGAATATTGATAAAGTGCACATTACTCCCACAGCCTTTGCCGGGCGCTGCAACGCCCGCGTCGGCCCCAGGAAAACTTACCAGCGATAATGCGCGTAGGCCTTATTCGCTTCAGCCATCCGATGAGTATCATCGCGCTTCTTGACGGCGCCACCCTCGTTGCGCGCAGCATCCATAATCTCGTTGGCCAGGCGCTCGATCATCCCACGCTCGTGGCGGGCCCTTGCCGCCTCGACCAACCACCGCAGAGCCAAAGACAATTGTCTCCGCGGGCTGACCTCCATAGGCACCTGATAGGTAGCGCCGCCTACGCGCCGCGGCCGTACTTCCAGCATTGGCGTGATATTGGCCAGTGCCTGATGAAACACGTCCAGCGGATTGCTGTTAGTCCGGTCAGCAATACGTTCCAGGGCACCGTATACTATGCGCTCGGCCACGGTCTTCTTGCCGTCCCGCATCACGCGGTTGATGAGCTTGTGAATAATTACGCTCCCGAAGACCGGGTCCGGCGGTATTTCTCGAAGCTCTGCAGGGCCGCGCCTGGGCATGTTTCCTCACGTCCCCCTATGCCGACTGCTTGGGCCTTTTGGTACCGTACTTCGACCGCGAGGTGCGGCGCTTCTCTACGCCCGCAGTCTGCTGGGCACCGCGGACGATGTGATACTTGACCGCGGGCAGGTCCTTTACGCGACCGCCACGCCCCAGCACCACCGAGTGCTCGGCCAGATTGTGCCCCTCACCGGGAATGTAGGCCGTGACCTCTTCGCGATTGGTCAGGCGGACACGGGCAACCTTGCGCAGGGCCGAATTGGGCTTCTTGGGCGTTACCGTCCACACTCGCACGCATACTCCCTTGCGCTGCGGTGCTCCCTCGACCGCCTTCGGCCGGCGCTTGAGAGCATTCCAGACAACCTTCAGCGCCGGAGTCTTCGGCTTCCTGCGCTTTTTATCCCTGCCGTACCTGACCAGTTGGCTTATTGTCGGCACCTAGGCCTCACTCCCAAACTTACCGACATCCCGGGAAGAGACGTATCGCGGACACAAAAAACCCCTCGGGCTGAGGGGCTTTGACTCGCATCTTAGACTGTCGCGGTCAGCTCACACGCCGACCGTCCATGGCCCCGTCGCCGCGATACGATTCCCCCAGTTTTGCCGTGCGGCCCGAAAGCCGCCGGAAAATCTCCAACCTCGTGCTGCCAAGAAACAATAAGCGCATCAGACCAGTTCGCCTTCGCCCACGGCTTTGCGCCGGCAACGGCTCAGACGCTTGGCCCGACGGCGGATAGAGTATACAAAGCCTTTCTAGGCGAGTCAAGCCCTTTGGCAAGTACACG
>JANZZA010000128.1 GCA_026419655.1 Armatimonadota bacterium
GTTGTTGCAAACTCGCCCTGACTGATCCGTTACTCCATGTATGGCACGGGCTTGCGCCGGCAAGTGATACTGCGCGGGCGCGGCCCGGTGACGAAACGACGGTTTTGCGACAATTACGATTGGGCTTCCCACGGGAAGACCATACAGTTGGCGCCTTTCTCGGCTTGCACGCGTCCGGGGGAATGATGATCAAAGCGACTTCTCTAATGACAGCTATTCTTTTGCCCCTTGTGGCCTTTGGGGCAGTCTACCATGTTGACCAGAAGCATCCAGCAGCATCCGACGACAATCCGGGCACGGCGGAGCGCCCCTGGAAGACAATCTCGAAAGCCGCCGCGACGCTTGCGCCAGGCGACCGGGTGATTGTTCATGCTGGCGTGTATCGAGAATACGTGGAGCCGCGCAATTCTGGCGAGCCGGGGGCACCAATTGTTTACGAAGCTGCACCCGGTGAGGAGGTCGTTGTCACCGCCGCCGACATCATGACCGGCTGGCAGCGCGTGCCTGGGGACAGGCCCATATACCGCGTCCCCTGGCCGCACAAGTTCATCATTGACCACCGCGACGGCAGGCCCGTCTATCACCACCCCGGCGACGATGAGCACGTCCGCAGCGGTCGCGCCGAGCAGGTCGTTGTAGATGGCAAGGTCTGGGATTGGCCCCAGCTCGTCCTCTCCCTCGACGACATGAAGCCCGGCACCTTTTTCCCTGACGTGGAGACCAATTTTCTTTACACCTGGCTGGAGGACGGCTCCGACCCCGCTGGCCACACCATTGAAGCATGTACCAGGGGAATGATTTTCGGCACAAATCCCTGGGCGCGCCCGGAAGGTTTCAATTACGTAGTCGTGCGCGGGTTTGTCTTCCGCTATTGTGCGACCTTCCCTCAACGCCCGGCGGTCTGGCTCCTGGGGAAGGGCAACGTGGCCGAGGATTGCGTCGTGGAATGGACCAGCGGCGGCGGAATAGGGGTCGGGCCACAAGACGGCGTCCTGCGTCGTTGCGTCATACGAAACTGCGGCCACACGGGCGGCTGCGCCAGCGGCCGCAACTTCCTCAACGAGGACTGCGTCTGGGAGAACAACTGCCGCAAGCCAATCAGTCGTGGCTGGGACGCGGGCGGGGTCAAGCTTGCCCTCTCGCGCGACGGAGTTTTCCAGCGCTGCATTTTCCGCAGCAATGGCGGGCCAGGGCTTTGGTTTGACATTGACGTGTGCAACGTCGTGGTCCGCAACTGTCTTTTCGAGGACAATGAATTCCAGGGCCTCTTCGTCGAGATCAGTCGCGACATCTACGTGCTCAACAACGCCTTCTTCGGCAACGGCCTCCGCGCCCAGGGCTTCACCTGGAGCGTCGGCGGCATCACCATCGCTGAAAGCCGCCACTGCGTGGTCTGCAATAACCTGTTTGTCAACAATCTCGACGGCATCGCCCTGCGCGAACAAGGGCCGCGCTACCTGGACACCGAAGACCTCGGCCGCATAGGCTACAAGAATGAGGGCCACGTAATTGTCAACAACGTCTCCGCCCTTAACCGTCAGTACCAGTTAGGCCTGTGGTACGACACCGCCTTTTTCGGCCGGCATCCCGCGGACATGGAGAAATATAAATCCGAAGAAGACTATGAAGAGGCCATCCGGCGCGAGCATCCGGACTGGTGGTTCGACCCGCTGGAGCAGGGCCTCGTCATTGACCGAAACATGTACCTGGCCGAGGGTGAACAGAAGCTGGTTCTGTATGGTGTGCCATGGCGAGTGAGGCATAAGGAGTATTCCAGCCTGAGCAAGTTCTGGGACGAGACCGGCTTCGAGGGCCACGGCATCGAGGGCAATCCGGGGCTCGAGGAAATAGGCCCAGGCCGCTGGAAGCTGCGCCAGGACGGTGGAGCCTTCCTTGATGGCCTTGGGCCCCGCCTGCCGATCGCAGGGCTATAGGGCACCTCATGTCCCGGCGAGCCGCCCTATCGATCCCGGTGCGCTGCCGCGAAGGAGTGATACGAAATGAAAGGAAGCCTACTTCTAGTCGTACCGTGCGTCCTGCTGGGAGCTGTTCGTGCCCATGCCCTGGTGATTGCCCAGCACGGGCAGGCGCGGGCGACGATCGTCCTGGGGTCTGATCCAACGCCTGCCGAGGAAACTGCGGCAAGGGAGCTGGCGCAGCACCTGGAGAGAATCACGGGCGCAACGTTCCCGGTGGTGGCCGAGTCGGAGGTGGTGCGGGGGAGTCGGCTGCTGGTTGGCCCTTCAGAAGAAGCTCGGCACCTCCTGGGTAGCGACACCGTGGACAGCCTCGGCCCCGAGGAGTTCATAGTGCGCACTATCGGCGAGGACCTGCTCCTGGTGGGTGGTAGGCCGCGGGGCACGCTCTATGCGGTGTACTCGTTTCTGGAGGACGACCTCGGCTGTCGGTGGATGACCTGGTATGGAGATGAAGATATTCCCCGCCGGGATACGCTTGCCGTTGAGGGGATCGACCGCCGCGACAAGCCTGCAATGGCCGTTCGGGATATCGCGTGCCACACCAATACCACCGCCGACAAGGGCCTGATGCAGCGCTTCCTGGTGCGCAACCGCTGCCAGGGGCCGGACCTGAACTTCACCGGCGACCTCTCGGCCTTCGGTGGCACATCCCACGTCTATGGCTTTCCGCCGGGAGGCTGGCTGGTGCACACGCTGTTTCACTGGATCCCGCCTGAGAAGCACTTCGCGGAGCACCCGGAGTGGTTCAGCCTGGTCGGGGGAAGGCGGGTAGCCACCGCCCAGCTTTGCTTCAGCAATCGCGGGCTGCGCCAGGCCCTGACCGCGGCCATTCTCAAGCGCATCGGTGAAGACAACCCGGCAGGCACCTACTCGGTTTCGGCCATGGATTGGGTTGGGGGCTTTTGTGAGTGCCCCGACTGCCGCGCCCTGGTCGAGCGCGAAGGAACGCCGGGCGCGCCGCTGTTCGACTATCTCGCGGAGCTGGGGCCACAGGTGAGCCGGGCCTACCCCGATGCCAGAATCTCCACCCTGGCCTATCGCAAGGAACAGAGCGAGATCCCCCCGAAGACTATCAAGTTGCCCGACAACGTCATCGTCATCTTCGCGCCGATTGACGACAACTTCGCCGCGCCCATTGATAGCCCGAGCAACGCCGAGACGAAGCGCAATCTGGAGGACTGGACGAGGGTCACCTCCCACCTGCGGGTCTGGTACTACCCCAATACCTACGGCCCGGCGTTGCCCATGGGGAATCTCGGGAAACTGGCCTCAGACTTCCGCTTGTTCAAAAAGTTGGGTGTCGAGGGGTACTTCGTGGAGCAAGATGCCACCGGAATCCAGGACTCGCGACGAGTCAGCGATTTGCAGACCTGGCTCATCGCCAAGCTTATGTGGAATCCCGATCGCGACCTGGACGCGCTCATCATGGATTACACAGACCGACACTACGGCGCTGCGGCGCCGATGGTCCGCGAGTACCTGGCAGCCCTTGAGACGGCCACAGCCCGGCAAACCACACCGATGACCTGGGATGCTAATACCGGCCAGCATCACTACCTGACGCCCGAGTTACTCTTGCATTGCCAGGCGCTGCTGGACCGGGCGGAAGCGGCGGTTGCTAACGACCCCACTCGCCTCGCCCGGGTGCAGCACCTGAGAATGAGCGTGGACTTGGCCTGCATCCTGCGCTGGGATCGCCTCGTCGCCGCCGGCGAGGTCCCGTTCACCATGCAGCAACTGATTGATCGCTATCGCACGACCTACACTGCCGCTGCAAAGGCACGACTGCTGCCAGCCAGCCTGCCCGCCTTGATTGCCGCCATGGACGAGTTCCTGAAGTGGTACGAGCTGAAGACGCCGCTCAAGCCTTTGCCGGAGCCGCTGGGTGCGGTTCCCGCCCACCGCGTCCGCCAGCTTACGCCCGAGACGGCACTGTGTGGCAAAACGGCCGCCCTGGTGCAGGACCCCCTGGCCGCAGCCGGGATCGCAGTGAAAATGGAGCCTACTTTGAGCATCCCGAGCTACGCCCCGCAAGACCTGCCGGCTAGCGTCCTGAATTTGGGTTTCTACGATCAGACCACCGGACGCCAGCAGCACGCCTACATCGGGCGTTCAGAACCCGTCACCACCGGCGAGTACCGGCTGTACCCCATCGGTCGCACCGCCTTGAGCCCACAGTGCTATGTTTGGTTCGATTGGTCGTGGGGCATCCAGTTCCACGAGATAGTTGGTTTGTACGATCCCGCCAATCCGACGAAGCAGTGGGACCTTTACGCCTCGGTGCGGTTCGAAGGCCCGGCGTATGACCCTAGCAGCACGGCCAAGGAGAACCGGTTCTACGTAGACCGGCTTGTGCTCGTGGAGGGGGAGTAGGGATACTCTTGAGGGGGCCCGCCCTCTGTTCGGCCAAGCCTGCGAGAGGAATTGGCAGCAGGTGCCGAGGCTGTGGGCAACCGCCGCGTGAAAGTGGAGCTGTTTATGAAGATCGCGACTATCGCACCCCTGAAGTTCACGCCGGGCCAACTCGCCCACTTCCAGTCTATCCGCGGCGACGTTGGAGCAGCCCGCCACCAGGGCCCAAGTTTCCACCAGTTCGCCGACGGACTTGTCCACATGACCTGGAACACTTATGACTTCGATGAGGGGGTATTCAGTTTACTCGGGATTTTGTTTCAGGTAGGAAAGGGTAAGGTCTGGACAATCACCGTGGTGGTCTCTCCAAAACCCCGTGTTGACTTAGATGCGGCCACGAAAGTGTAAAACCTGTGTGTCTCACCTGACGCCCCGAACCTCCCCTCCCAGGCGCTGCAGAAACCTTTGCATCAGAATCGTTAGAAAACCGAATACTCCCCTTCGACGAGGGTTACCCGAATTGCGTGACGCTGCACTCCGACTCCCGTGACCGTGGCTTGACCTGGTGGCCACATCAGGTGTACATGGCGCACTGGCCGCATGGCCCGGGAGTATTCGATTTTCGCAGATGACTGTTGCAAAACCTGGTGTCGGCCTGGGTGGACCCGGGGAAGCGTACAAGGCCGTGCAACTGACCTTGTACCCGCGACTGTTTCTCGCGGCCGGAAAAGCCACTTGTGCAACAGTCTCGTCAGTATATTGCTTCTGCCTGTGATCCACCCGCGCTTGGCGCCCGGCTGCAGCCTCAGCAGCGGCTGGCAGCGCCGCAGCCAGCAAGGGGATTTTCCACCCCAGTGGCAAGTTATGACGGGTTGCAACACCAGGGACAAGTCTGGAAAGGGCCCCTGCGGAGCAGCTGCCCGTGAAAAGTTGCCCCAGCAGGGGACACGTTGAGGCACTTTTACCGCCCGGCACCTGTCAGGCGCCGACGGTGTCCCTGGAAAACCTGGTAGCCCCGCCCGGTGACTTCTGGCGGACTTGCTTCCGTCCCGCGCAGCGAGAGTGTGGCTAAACCGGCAGTTGGCCACAGTAGAGCGACGACTGTGTACAACCCCGTGCGTGGGGCCTTGTGTGTGAGACCTTTTGCCCGTGAGCAGGGCCGGAGGGCCGCAAGGCGAGTCTTGAAACAGTTTCCCCCGGGGTGTGCAGTGAGCCCACGCTACGGATTTTGTCGGTGCTGCTCCCGTAGTTCTGCCTGTCGAAGATACTCGCCCAAGCGCATCAGCATCTCACCCGCGTACGCAGAGCAGTTGGGCAAGTAATTAGGCCCCCAACTTTCCGTAAACTGCACCTCCCCGACAACCCCAGGCTTTGACGGGTCTCCCGTATGCTTCGCGTCCTGGCAGGCGAACCACCCGTCGGGGTGTTGAAGATTGGTAAGTGTATTGCCCATCACTTTGGCCTTCTCGAGGTAAGTGTCATCGCCGGTCGCCTGGTGGAACGCGAGGCATATCTTGATGTAATGCGCGACATGATAGTCAATGACGCTGTAGCAAGCATATTGCTCCCGCGCGCTAGGCATTACAAACGTCGGTGAAAACCTCCATTCGATAAACTGGTCATCAATATAGCGAAGCAGGTCGTGAGCCATGGACAGGTAGGAGTTCGACTCATTTCTATGCCGCAAGAGATAGACAATCATGAAGCCCGTATCCAGCCATTCGAGGCCCTGATAGGGTTCGAACCCACCCATGTCATCATACTGGTTTTCCCAGCGATAGTTCTTGCAGGGGTTTTCGATCATCCAGTGAATGGCCCGGTCAACGGTGTCCTGCAGGTCATTGCGTCCGTAGTCCGTGATAAGTCTGTCAAGAAACAAGGCAACCTCGATCTGATCCGAGGTGTAGTCAATGATGGTCTGCCCCGTCCTGGCGTCCACCCGAAACGGCCAGCGACCATCCGGTAACTGGCGGGCCTTAAGGGTCTCGGCCATCTTCAGGGTTGCATCCAGCAGGCGCTTATCGTACTTGACCTCCAGTGCGTCGAGGAAAGCATCGCCAAGCATACCAAGCCGGGAGGGCTGGATGACCGGGTCGGAACCGTGAATGTCCTGGGTCGGGGGACAGTGAGGCCACGCCCAATCCTCAGGTGAGGTCCGCGCCAAAAGCCAATCCGTAAACGCACTGATCCCTCGGAGGGCCTCCTCCCTTCTCTCGGGCGGACCTAGCCTGGCGTAGAGAGCCAGCAATCGAATCTGCGCGGAATAGAACAGACCAGGCCAGCCCGCCTTTCCGCCCGGCTTCACAGCATAATCGCACAGCTCTGCCCTCCTGCCAGCGAGGGTATCCATCATAAATTCAGCACACTTAAAACCCGCGGCCAGATAATCAGACCGTGGTGGAAGCGTCTTCCCTTCAAACGGAAGCTTCTTGTAGAAGGTGAACTGCACCTGGCCGAGTGTCTCGCCGCTGCGGTCAAGCGCAATGGCATCAACGCGGAAGTCTTCGCCCGCGGGCAATCGCTCCCAGATGGACTCCAGTGAGAACTCTGGGGTGGCGGAGACGAGGACGTGCTGTTCACCGTTCGCCGATGAGACGGAGAGCTGATATGAGGCGGCTTCAGGAACGGTGGAGAAGCTGAAGACGGGGGGATGCATAAATATCTGTTTTGTTAGCGTATTCCACCCCACGCGCCTGAATTGATCTCCGGCTTGGCTGGCGGAGACGACCGTGCAGAAAATCGCCATCAGGATTAAGCACCTCAACAGTACCTCACCTCGAACTAATCGAACTGGGCGGCCGCGGCCCACGTTGGCGTTGCCTTGCAGCCGTGCTGCCACGCACTCAGTGCAGCGCATGGTTAGCTTGTTGGCCATGGTACTGCCTACGGGTGCGATATCGTAGCCCAGCTCGAACGGGTACGTCAATCCGAGCTTCAGCCGGCGGAGTATTCAGTTTACTCAGGATTTTGTTTCGGGCAGGAAAAAGTACGACCTGGAGAAGGACCTTGGTAGTTTCTCCAAAATCCGGTGTGGACTTATACGGGGCCACGAAAGTGGATAAAGTAGTGTGCCCCACCTTTTGCCGCGAAGCGCATCTCCCAGGCTCGGCGGAAACTTTTGCAACAGTCTCCTTGGAGACTGTTGCAAAAGCGGCTTTCCCCGCCGTCGGAAGGAGTCGGGGGTACAAGGTACGTTGCACAGCCCTGTGCACTTTCCTGAGTCTGGAGAGGCCGACACCAAGTTTTGCAACAGTCACCCTTGGAAAACCCAAGGTGACTGTGGCACAGCCCACCGTTGCGCACGCTGACTTCCCTGGCGAGTACAAACTTGGGCCCGCAAAGATCACGCCTTCCGCTTCTGTCAGCCCGAAAATGGGTGTTTTGCAACAGTCTCCGAATAATCTCTTCAGGAGAAGGCCGCGAGGGAACTCTTCAAGCCGCGTGAGAATTCTCCAGGAGGTTTGGTGCCGGGCGCAACGGAGCCAGGGACATATGCGCGGCACAGCCCGCCCTGCCTGAAACAGGCCGCGTCGGAGGAAGACGACGTCGCATATCGAGGAAACGCGCGATTAGCGCAAGGCCTTGAGGATTGTGAGCAGCCCCAGATAGAGGCACCCGATGACCATGCCGGTGCGCAGCTTGTTCTGGTCAAGGACGCGCACGGTAGCTGCGCCAAAGATTGCTGCAACCGAACCGCCAGCCACGAGTCCTGCGACAAACGGCCAGTTGAGGGCCGTGCCGGCGGCGAAATATCCGACCAGGCCGCCCACGCACGTGAAGACCTCTGAAAGAGACGTGATGGCCACGGCCTCCCGCGGCGCGACGCCGGCCACCACCTGGCCGGCGGTGATAATGGGCCCGTAGCCTCCGCCCATGAAACCCTTATTTCCTGCCGCCACCAGCCCCAAAACACCAGCGCGCCACCATGAAAGGGACTGTCGGAACCGCGCGGCAGCCCATACCAGGGGGCCCATGGACAGTACGATGAGACCGGTCACCAGCTTCGCAGGCTTCTCCGGCAGCCTGGCAGCCAGCGACGAGGTAGCTAGCCCGCCTACCAGTCCGCATATCCCGAGCAGAAGCGCCAGCCGCAAAGCCCTCCCCCGCAAGCGCATATCCACGTTGCCGAAAGCATGGTGGCTCGCCGCATTCAGGCTGCCTGAGATCAGCTCCTGTACCAGTACGGCTGGCACGACAACCTTCGACGGAAAGCCAAGCAGCAGTAGCATGGGCGTCAGGGTTGTCCCGTAGCCCATCCCCAGCGAGCTATCCACATACTCGGCCATGAAGGATAGTGGCACCACCAGGGCAAGCGCTAACCACGGGCCATGAGTGAGGAGCCGCTGGCCTATTTCATCTCCCAATAGGGTTAGAGATAAGGCGCCGGCGCCCACAACCGCTGCCGATATAACCCACGCGACGGTAAGAGTGCGCTTGACCTTGGCGCGGGCGGTGGAAGGAAGACCGTGTGCTATACTCATGGGACACTCTTATAACACTCTCATGGCCCTGCGTCAAGAACCCAGAAAAATTCAGGACCACCTTCGATAACACAGCCAGACAACTACCGGATGGCCGCCTCTCTCAATGCCTTGCCCCTGCGTATGGAAGTCCTCTAGGGTGACTGTTGCAAAACCTTCTCTTAACGAGTGATTCGCTTCCGCCCAGTATAAGTTGCCGCCACAAATCTATGTCGTTCGCGGGCTGCCAGCCACGCCAAGGTGAGTTTTGCAACAGTCTCCTAGGGGCTGCTTGAAAACTATTTTCCACGCAGGCGTAAGCGCGTCCACCACGGGTTTGCGCCCGCACTTTAGACTGGACGCGCGCGACTCACCTTCGAAACAATCATTTTGCAACAGTCACCGTGAAGTACATCGCAGCGCAGACACCATCACTTACAATGCTCAGCCCTCGCACGTGGGAGCCTGCGGACATTGTGGTCTTCGGCACGCCCGGACCGCCGCTGCTGGCCGAGACTATCGCCCAGGGCAATCGGCAGGCCAATGCATAGGCAGGAAGCGGGTAGGGGAGAAGCGTATAGGGGACCTGCACCTGGAAAAAACAAACCAGTGGCTACCGGGTTCGCATTGGGCCTGTACAAAGAAAAAATCCGGGCGCCGACCTACTCTCCCACGTCCTCGCGGACGCAGTACCATCGGCCCTGGCGGGCTTAACGACCGTGTTCGGAATGGGAACGGGTGTGGCCCCGCCGGTATAAGCACCCGGAAAATCCTTGCAGCCGCAACCTGCGGCGCGATTATTCAGTTGTCTCCCTTGCCACGGGCTCGGGCCCCTTGTGGGCACTGCCCGCTGCGCCCTCATGCGCACCCGCAAAGCTTGGATGCACCCTGACAAATGCATAGCGTGGAATCAGAGCTTTGGATGCTCGGTGACTAAGCGCTCGGCCTATTAGTACTACTCGGCTCAGGCCGTTGCCGACCTTGCACCTGTAGCCTATCAACCTGGTGGTCTTCCAGGGGCCTTGCAGGTTTACCCTCGAGGAGGCCTCATCTTGGGGTGGGCTTCCCGCTTAGATGCCTTCAGCGGTTATCCCTTCCGGACACGGCTACCCTGCGTATCCCACTGGCGTGACAACTGGTGCACCAGAGGTTCGTCCATCCCGGTCCTCTCGTACTAAGGACAGATCCCCCTCAAATATCCTGCGCCCGCGACAGATAGGGACCGAACTGTCTCACGACGTTCTGAACCCAGCTCGCGTACCGCTTTAATTGG
>JANZZA010000162.1 GCA_026419655.1 Armatimonadota bacterium
GGGAGATGTGTATAAGAGACAGTGCATCGCCTGACCCGCCAGGTAAGAAAGCAGCCACGACCCAACCCACAGGTCCCTCGTCCGCCGTGCCTCCGACACGAACTCCTGCACCGGCCCGAAGAATATGTGCACTCGTTTACCGTTGTTGCTGGCCATCGCCATGCACCTTGCTGCCATGCCGCAAATCCGCTCACGGGCGGCCTGCGCCGGGCGCTCTGCCTGCTTTATAAAAACGGTTCAGCTCTTCGAAAAAGTCGAGCAATACCGCGTCGTCGGGCGGGTCGAGGAGGTGGTGGGGACGCTCCTTCACTGCTACCTTCTCCCCCGGCGGGCATACCGGTCCGGAAAGCAGCACAAACAGCGGATGGTATTTCTCTCCGATCTGGACAACCCGTATCAGCAGTCGTGAGGCACACCGGTCGTGGTGTTCCGGCTGGAAGGTAGCGGTGCGGCCTCCGCCAAAGCGGAAAGTCAGCGGCATACCAAATGCTGCTCGCTCCGGTGCCTGGGTCAGCCGACCGCCCCACAGATAGTCCCTCACGTTACCATAGTCTGGCGGCCTGCGCTGCCTGAACTCCTGCAGCCTGAGGCCTGCCTCGTTAAGCGCCTCCTCCCAGCTCCGGAAGCCCACCGGCGCCACGAGCATCTTGCAGCCGCGCCCAAGGCACGTGTGGTCTGGCTCCGGCGCTTCGCCAAACCACGACCTTAGTGCGCTCAGGCCCTTCTTTAGAGCTTCCTGCCACTGCGCATGGTTTTCCGCTCTGTGCGCTATCGGAAGAGCTGCCAGGATTGGCGCCCATGCACTGCCTTGCTCGCACCTCCATTCCTGGAGAGCCACTGTTCCCAGGCCTCGCCTGGACCGCGCTCCAAGTCCGCCCAGGTGGCCCAGCAGCCAGAGGGCCCCAGCCCACGCCCGGCGTGCGTTTTCGTCAGCTCGCCGCGTGGCAATAACTTCCAGGCGTAGCTGGGTCTTTTCCGGAATCGCCTTCCTCTGGTTTTCGCCCAGGCGCAGTGAATAGCCCAGATAAACTATCCCGTTCCGCGTATGTGTCCCGGAGCCCCGGCTGAATAAGTCTCGGTATCTTTGCAGAGGCCATTCCTGACGTCCTTCCGCCGGTCGCACCTGCAGCAAGCACGGCGCCTGGCCCTCATCCGTGCTGCCAAAGTACTTCGCTTCTTGCTGCCTATACCCCCCGTCAAGCGCTCTGTACCACCACCTCAGCACGCCCTTTATGCTGGGCGGGCGCAGCTCCGCGCACTTGTTCGGGTCCGCTCCTCCCAGAAACAGGGGAGTTACTGTCCGCAGCGTCACTGTCAAAACGTCTGGCTTCATCCGACCGCCCCCGGACATGGACCAACGCGCTTCCGCGACCCCTACCGTCCCACCACCTCTTGCCGCCCGCCCCCGAAGCGCTCAGCGCTGTCTTGCGCACTCCCAGGTGCTCAACGCCTGCCTGCCACACTCCCGGCCGCTCAACGCCTGCCGTCCCCCCGCGCTGTCAACGCATCCCGCTGGCCGACTCTGCCTACGCCTTTCCTTGGCCACCGCTGTCAGCATGACACGACCCTGTACTGCCCGCACCCAAAACTGGTGCCCTTTCCCACGTGGATAAACTGCCCTAGCGCCAGCAGCGGCCAAAACGGTTGCCATTCCCCCCCTACCTCCACGCGGCCTACAACTCCGCTGAGGTCTATCTCGCGCTTCTGCCTGGCCGAAAAGTGTTTCAAGCTCAGCCACCGCGCCTCAATGACCTTCCACGGGAGCTTCTCCGCCATCTCTGCAGCCCGTCTTGCGCTTTCCTGCCAGCTTTCCTCATCACCGCCCCCGTAGTTTTCGCCTGCGCAGTAAAGTTCGGCCAGCACACCCACCCTTTCTGCAAGCCGTTGAACCAGCAGGGGAAAGTCAAAGTCTCTCAGAAGTCGTCCATCGCGCTGCAGTCGCAGCGGCGTCACAAAATTCACTAACGCCGGCCCATCTGTCACCGCGACAAAGTCTTCTGCCTTAAGGCGCGGTACTTCTCGCCTTTCCGCCGGTGGCCAGGCCGTCATCCACTCGCTTGCGCTGGTGGCCGCGCGCACCTCGGCAACCTGAAACTTTGTCCTGCCTTTCCCAAGTCCTCGCTCGCCTGCCAGCGCCACCGCGAGAACGAAATAATGGGCCCAGTCAACGGCTTTTCCGACCAGCGTCAGCGAAAAGCTTAGCTCCTGCCCGGCTTCAAATTGCCCCTCGTCAGACCACACATCTGACAGCACAAACGGATGTGGCGCGCAGTCTCCCCCAAACCCCAGGTCTCTGCTCATCGGCGTGCGAAAAACACGCAGGTACAGGCACTCCTCCGCGAGGCCGCATTCGTCACATTGAGCCGCTGACCGTGGACAGCCAATCCCTTTAAGCGCCGCGCCCAAAACGCCTCGCAGCAACCCGCCCTTATATCGTGGCAGCACGCCGCTTCCCAGGGCCCGAAGCCGGAACGCAAGTCGCGAGAACCACAACTTCTCTAAAGCCAGCAGCGCGGGGAAAGATTTCCCCGCCGTGGTACACGCTCGACCGTGCTCGGTCATCGCCGGGCCTCGCCCAAGCTTGGCGGCACCTGGTGCGGCGTTACATGGCCCGAAGAGGGGAGACAGTCAATGCTACATACCGCCCCGTACGTCAATGGAGGATAGCAAAAATCGCCGCCGGTGTCAAGACTGTTCGCGAAAGACACTATTTTGCACATTCCTGCGCTGCGATATCCGCCACCACACCAGGCCTGACGTCCTGTGCCTGCCACCCGCCCTCATTTCCTCATTACGCCCGAAATGTGGAATTTGTCGCACACGCAGCCTTCGTGGTTTAGATTTAGCGCGCAACAATAACGTTTGCCGCCCAGCCACCCACTGACACTCCCTACGACCATGCGCCCGCCTCACCCTCCTCACCCCCGTGCCCCGCGCCCTCCCTCTCCTCTCAACCCTGCAGCTGCCCGTACTCTCCTCCCAGCCCAGCCGCCGCCCGCAATCCCCTCATTGTCCTGCCGCCGCCCCAGCCCACAAAGATGTTTCAGGAATCGCCGGAATCCCGTACCTTTGCTGCATCTCCTCTTCCGTCATCCCGCACAGCTTCTCGGCTATTTTAACCGCCCACCCTCGCAGCTTCCTGGCCGCTTCGCTCGTTACTGGACGGAAACCATGCTCCCACACCATCAGGTTTCGCACTTCAAGGGCGCCCTCGAAGTCCGGCCTCCATTGTCCTTTGTGCTCATGCCCCAGGCAGGCCACCGCCTCATGTCCCAGCAGGTGCAACAGCACATACCCCTGCACCAGCGAAACCTGCTCCGCGCCAGGGTAGCGCTCGCGGAACGCCTCCACCACCTCTTGCGGCAGCTTGCCCCAGTCCGGGTTGGTCACGTCGAACTCCCAGCCCTCCCGCAGCCACACCTGCTCGGCCAGCTCCAGCACGCGGTAATACAGAAGAACACCGGCCTCCGGCAGGCCTCTGTCCAGGTGCCGGTCCCCGCTCAGCAGAAGCAGCGCCGCCAGGCCCCTATCCGGCCGGTCCACTACTATGGATGAAAGATTCGCGCCCAGGCGCTCCAGCTCCTCCGCCAGGGAGAACAGCGGCCGGAATTCCGCCTTGCTGTCGCCCACTTGCCGCAGCCCCGCAGCAATCCTTTCCAGCTCCAACTGCACTTCCCCCCCGCATGCTTGAAAGCGGTCGAAACGGTCGGCGAAGTTGGCAAGCTCCAGCAAGGTATGGGCAAGGGAATCCATCACCAGGTCCCGACTGCGCAGCGCCGCAAAACGCTCCGCTGCTGCCCGGTATTCATAGTTGTTGTAATGCTGCACGGCATCCGCCCACGCAGGCGGGTTCAGGCGGTCGTAAACATTTCCGAGACCAACCAGTTGCATCGAACCAGGGTCCGGCCGCCCGTTGACGAAGGCCACATCCACGTACGCCAGCTCCACGCCCAGGTGCGTTGCCACCATTATTGCAGAGGCCGACATCCATTTCCGGCCCCCGGTCGCGTCAATCGTTATCGCTTCCACCGGCACCCCGCACGTGTCCCGAAGCCAGTGCACCGCCTCCAGGCAATGTGCCGCCAGTTGCCCTACCGCCCCAGGCTCGTCAGGAACCAGATAAACCTTCGTCCTCGTCGCCGCTATCCCGCTGTACTGTACCAGTGCGTCAATCTGTTCCTTGCACTGTGGCGTCTCGGTCCCCAGAAAAGCCACGTACCCCGGCTTCACCCGGTCCATCGTGAACCGCACCTGCTCCGCCTGCGCCCCGACGGTAACAATCAGACCTCTCGTCGCCTCCGGTAACGAACTCACTCGCTTTCCCTCCTGTCAGCCTTGGAGCCGCCCCGAAGGTCACGCACCTCTAGCTCCATTAAGTCCAAAACACTCCCCTTCCCCCTCTCGGCGTTGCAGCCCCCGCGACAACCCTCTGTGCCACCCTCCCACGCCCCTCCCCTGCGCTTGAAAGCCTCCCTCCATCCCTCCGTGATACCTTTCCCATGGATAGTTTACGTCAATAGAGGCTGCCCTCACCAGCGCCACGGAGAAGAAAAGGCTGCCGCGGAGACGTTCCTTAGGAGCGTACTCCCCCGAAGACCAAAGCTTCAAGCCTGCGAAGCGAAAGGCCCGGTTGGCGCGGAGGTCTCCGGCCCATGAAAGTACCGCCACCCGATGTTTCAATCCCCCGAAGGGGAGGGTGGGGTTGCCACCCGTCTCCGTCCATCCCGTTCCCGCCGTCGTGGTGATAATAAGTTTCAATCCCCCGAAGGGGAGGGTGGGGTTGCCACAGTCT
>JANZZA010000185.1 GCA_026419655.1 Armatimonadota bacterium
CGTCTCGGCCTTGCAAGCGAGCCAAACTTCTCCCCGGCTGCACATGCTCTTTGACGACGGCTGGCAATTCCTGCGAGGGGACGCGGCGGATGCCTGGAAGCCAGATTTCGACGACTCGGACTGGCAGAAAGTTGACCTGCCGCACGACTGGGCCATTGAAGACCTTCCGCCCCTTGCCGAAGAGACCACGCCAGCGCTTTCTGTAGCCGACGGAATCTGGCGCTTTTGCCCCGGCGATGACCCAACCTGGAGCGACCCAGCTTTTGACGACACGGCCTGGCAAGAAGTCCGCCTGCCGGCCACCTGGGAAGCGCACTCCAACTACACCGCCGACAACGTCTATGGCTGGTACCGACGGCGCATTGAAATACCGGCCGAAATGAAGAGCCGGGACATCATGCTGCTGGTGGGCAAAATAGACGACGTTGACGAGACCTTCGTCAACGGCGTGAAGGTAGGCGGCCTGGGCCAGTTTCCGCCCGACTACCAGACCGCCTGGGACCAGCCGCGGCGATATTTAGTGCCTGCCAGGCTTCTGCGCGGGGACGGCACTGACGTGGTGGCCGTGCGAGTTTTCGACGGCAGTGGCGCAGGGGGCCTATATGCGGCCATACCGCCGCATGAGCGCTGCGGCCCCTTTGACAGCGAGGCCGAGGGCGGCGGCGCCGTTGGCTTCACGGTGGGCGGCGTTGGGTGGTACCGCAAAGTTTTCTCGCTGCCCGAAGAACTGCGTGGTCGGCGCATATTGCTCACCTTCGACGGCGTGTATATGAACTGCGAAATCTGGCTGAACGGCCACCGGATAGGAGAACATCCTTACGGGTACACGACCTTTTTCTTTGACATCACCGACCAGGTGGCTTTCGGCGACCGGCGCAACGTACTCGCCGTCCGCGTGGACGCCTCTGGCAAGACCAGCCGCTGGTATCCCGGCGCGGGCATCTATCGGCACGTATGGCTGACTGCCACAGACCCGGTACATATAGCCCCGTGGGGAGTCTACTTGACTACGCCGGAAGTAGTCGCGGAACAGGCGCTTGTGCAGGTGAGGACTACGCTGCGGAACGAAACGCCCGGCGCAAAGCAGGTAGTCCTCACAAGCCGTTTATTGGACACCGATGGCAAAGAGGTAGCGGCCACTGCAACTCCCCTAGACCTCGCTGCTCGCCAAGGACAGGAGCTGGTGCAAGAGCTTGTCATTCCGCGGCCACGGCTGTGGTCTCCCGAAGACCCGGCGCTGTACCGTCTGGTGAGCCGCGTCTCCGTCGGCGGCAAGGCCGTGGACGAGCTTGAGACCCCCTTCGGCATCCGCACCATATCCTTCGACGCCACTCACGGCTTCCGCCTCAACGGTAAGCCCTTGAAACTTCGGGGTGGGTGCGTGCACCACGACAACGGCTGTCTGGGCGCCTGCGCCTTCGACCGCGCCGAAGAACGCCGCGTAGAGCTTCTCAAGGCAGCCGGCTTCAATGCCATCCGCACGGCCCATAATCCGCCCTCGCCGGCCTTCCTGGACGCCTGCGACCGCCTGGGGATGCTGGTTATTGACGAGGCCTTCGACTGCTGGCAGCGGGGCAAGAATCCCCACGACTACGGGCGCTTCTTCGACAAGTGGTGGCGCCAGGACATAGAAGCCATGGTCCTGCGCGACCGCAATCACCCTTGCGTAATCCTGTGGAGCATTGGCAACGAGGTCGTCGAGCAGGGCACGCCCGAAGGCGTCGAGATTGCCGCCATGCTGGCCGGCTACGTGCGCCAGCTCGACCCCACCAGGCCCGTCATCCAGGCCGCCCATCCCGGCACCAACCCCTGGGAGAACATGGATGC
>JANZZA010000208.1 GCA_026419655.1 Armatimonadota bacterium
TCAGCTTGACGAGTTCGCGGTCAGGCTGGCGGCATAGAACATCAAAAGCCTTAGGCCCTAGCTGGGTCGAAGCATACTCGCCGCCGACTATTCGGAACCCGTCCACGCCCTTGCGGCACGCCTTTTCAACCCACTCCAGCAACCGCTCGTTAGCCACGCGAGTCATCTCAATCATTGCATCCGGCGCGTCGGCCCACAACAGGGAGAAGTCAGCCGGCGAGAACATGCCGGCGGCCCAGCAAATGGCACTGCCCATTCCCGCAAGCACCATCCCCTCGTCGCCTACGCGGTCTTTCCACCGCAAAAATTCCGTCGGGTCTGGCTCTGGCGGCTGATAGGGGATGGAAAGAAGCGTCTCAACATCGTCGGCTGTCTTGCAGGGAAACTCCACGTGGCCTGTGGTCTGTTCGGTAGTTTGGAATACGCTGCGCAGATCGCCGCGAGGTGTGTGGTAGATGGTAATGGTGTGGTTGCCGTCGGTATAGGTGTCGGTCTTGACGGCTGTGCCCAGGAAGACATCACCGCCGCCAAGGCCCACATCCAGGATGGGATCAACGGCGCGGATGAATTCCCAGGTGAAGTCGGCCTCGCGGTCGAGCCGCCCCAGGCCGAAGGGCGAGACCGGGATGCGATCAGGAAGCCCGCACGAAAAAGCACACTCTATCCGCTCGCGGGATGTCATCAGCAGGTATCTCCCTTGCGCCCGGGGCCGGCACCACCGCGGCTACCTGGCGGCGCAGTCCTGCCGGCCGAGGACTTCCATGCCTTCTCCTATCATGCAAACCTCTGGCTCCAGCCAGACACCAAACTGCTCGTAGACACTTTGTTGTGCCCAGGCCATGAGCTTCACCACATCGGCGGCGGCGGCGCGGCCCAGATTGATAATGAAATTGGCGTGCTTGGTGGAGAATTGGGCGTCGCCAATCCTGCGCCCCTTTGCGCCGGCGGCTTCCAGGAGCCGGCCAGCGTAGTCGCCAGGCGGTCGCTTGAAGATGCTGCCAGCGCTCCGAGCCGACAAGGGCTGTTTCTGGCAACGGGTGGTCACTACTTCATACATTCGCTTATGGACACGCGCTGGGTCCGAGGTTGACAGGCGAAGAGAAGCTTCCAGGACGTACAGCCTTTGCGCGCGCAGGCTGCTGAAACGGTAGCCGAAAGTGATCTCGTCGCGGCGCAGGCTTTGGACGCTGCCGTCTGGGCAGAGGACAGTGACGGTCTCAACTACGTCGGCGAGACAGGTGCCGTTGGCGCCGGCGTTCATATATAAGGCGCCGCCCAGGGTCCCGGGGATGCCAGCCAGGCCTTCCACGCCCGACAGGCCAGCGTCCGCGGCCAGGTGGACAAGCGTTCCGACCAGTGCGCCTGACGCAGCCACCACCCGTGATCCGGCGAGGCTAAGTTTCTGCAGGCCCGGATGGGTGGCTATCACCGCACCCCGAACGCCGGCGTCGCTGACGATAACGTTCGTGCCGCGCCCGAGAACCACTGTAGGAACGCCAGCATCTCCCAGTAAGCGCAGGGCTGCCGCCAGGGCACCAGGTGTTGCCGGCTCTACGTAAAGCTCCGCAGGTCCCCCCACGCCCAGAGAAGTATGGGCAGCCATCGGCACGTCCCGTCGCACCCATAGCTCGCCAACCGACTCTAGGTCCTTTACCAAACTATCGTCTACTGTAGTCACTATCATCCGCCCGGCTCGGTATGAGTTAGGTCTCCGCTCATGCTGTTGTGTCCCGGCCGCTGTTAAGCCCTCAGCTCTCCCGCGTCTCGCAGGGCCCCTCCGTTGACGGCTCTGTTGGCAATTCGCATTGTTCTTGCGGCTCAGGCTGGGCGTCCGACTGCTGTTGAGGTTCCTGTTCGGCAGGCTCTGCGCTTGGTTCGCCTGGGGCCTCAGAGGGTGGCTCAGCCTCGTGGCCCAGTCGTTCTCGTGCTGCTCTGGCAGCTTCCTCGGCTTTTTCGCGGGCCAATCTGGCAGCCTCTTCAGCTTTCTGACGGGCCAATTTGGCGGCTTCTAGCGTCCTCTCACGAGCCGCTGTAGTGCCCTCTTTTGCCGCCGCGACCGCTTTCTCAAGGCTTTCCCGGGCGGCCCTGGCTGCTTGCTGACTCTTCTCGCGCGCCGCCGCACTCTGGGCTTTCATCTTTTCGCTGAGCAGCTTTAGCTGTGCCCGCAGTCCCCCCGGGTGCCCAGCCAGGTTGGCCAGTTCTACCGCCGGTATCACCAGCGTATCGAGCCCATGCACGGAGCCAGGGACTACTGGCAGAATCACTGGGCCCTCGGCAAGGTCCTTAAGGACGCCAGCCGACACCTCGTAGCGAGTGACCTTCTTATCTATCGGGTTTATCCATATCTTGGTCACGCGGCCCAGTCGGCGGCCCTGGTCAGTGACAACCTCAAGTGGCGGCGCCGTTGGCTCCCGCCGCCGATTGAGCAGCTCCGGTAGCTCGCTCAAGGGCCGGGCAGCCTGCGAGCTTGGTATCATTACAGCGTCTTCGCCCATTGTGACGATGTCTTCGGCCCGAATGCCTCTCTCAGCAGCCCCTTGTCCCGTAATGAGGCCCAATAACTCTCCGCTGGCGAGGTCGCAAATTACCTGCGTGACTCTTCCCACCACCCGTCCGTCGGCAATCCCGACGACCTCAAGGCCCCGTACCGTACTGACTTCTCTCATTGTCCTTCCCCCTTATCCTGTGGATCCTTGACCTGTGCATCCCAGCGGTCCGGGTCGTCGCCGTCACCGTCCATATAGGCTACCAGCTTACGAAGGTACTCCACAAAAGTCTTCCCGTGACGTGGGTGCGTGGCCATCACGCGCGTGAACGCACGCCCATAGCTTCGAAAATCGCCCACGTCGAGCCGTACCTCCCCTTCGGCCAAAGGCAGCGCCCACACACCACGCCCGCGGCCTATCAGCCGCCGTATCGCATCTGTCAACTGTATCTCTTCGCCTGGTGGGGTGAAGCTCCTGCTCTCCTCAATGGTGTCGAATATCTCTGGAGTGAAAACGTAGCGGGCCGATATGGCCCAGTTGCTGGGCGCCAGGTCAGGGCCGGGCTTTTCGACGATGTCGGCTACGGCAAAGGCCTGCTCACGGATTGGCTCTTCAGCCGGGGTCAGGATGCCGTAGCGCGAGGTGTCCGCAGGCGCCACCTGGTAAGTGGCGATGCAGGCAGCACAATCTGCCTGCTCGAAGCGTTTCATCATGCGGCTGAGGACACCTGGGCCGGGTTGCGACCGAATAATCACGCTGTCGCCCAAGGCCACAACAAAGGGTTCGTCTCCGCAGAAAGCTTTTGCGCGCGAGACAGCATCGCCCAGCCCCAGTTGCTGGCTTTGCCGCGTATAGAAGATTTCCACACCCTGCGGCCAGCCCTCGTCGCTCGCCTTGCCCTCGCGGAGTTCCTCTAACCAGCGCGAGTCGGCGTCGAAATGGTCTTCGATGGCCCGTTTGAGCCGGCCTGTAATGATAAGTATCTCGCGGATGCCTGCCTGGGCCAGCTCTTCGACTACGTGCTGAATAGTCGGCTTCGTGCCGAGAGGCAACATTTCCTTGGCCTGGGACTTGGTCGCGGGATACAGCCGTGTGCCGCGCCCGGCGGCCGGTACGACCGCCTTGGTTATCCGCAATGGAGCCTTTTTCTTGATACGGGCTGGTTTCACAGTCGGTTACGCCACCGGTTTGGACACATGCGTAACAGCAGTGGAGCCAGCGGCCCGACTCGAACGGGCAACCCGCGCATTACGAATGCGCTGCTCTGCCGGTTGAGCTACGCTGGCTCCTCGGGATGAGAGCAAATTTGGTGGCAGGGGGCAGAATCGAACTGCCGACGCAGGGATTTTCAGTCCCTCGCTCTACCACTGAGCTACCCTGCCTTTTATCGCCTGCTTTGCTGGTGGGCGGAGCAGGACTTGAACCTGCGCCCTCGTGCTTGTAAGGCACGCGCTCTGGCCGGCTGAGCTATCCGCCCGTGCCGGTTTTGCTGGTGGCCCCAACGGGATTCGAACCCGTGCCGCCGCCTTGAAAGAGCGGTGTCCTAGGCCTCTAGACGATGGGGCCCCTGTACTGGTAGGCCGTGCAGGACTCGAACCTGCGACTCCCGGATTAAAAGTCCGGAGCTCTGCCACCTGAGCTAACGGCCCTGTGCGCGCAGTATCTTAGCCACCAGGCCGTCTGGTGTCAACAACACAGCACTTGGGGGAATATTGGGTTTTCTAACAAGACTGCTGCAAAAGTGGCTTTCACCACCGCGGAAGGAAATTGCGGATACAAGGTCAGCCATAAGGGGCTGTTCGCCTTCCTTCATCTTGGTAAGCCGATGCCGCGTTTTACCACGCTATCCAAGGGAGACCCTTGCACGGGTCGTTTTCCCGGCCGCCAGAGCAAATCGCGGGTAAAAGGCCAACCGTACAGCATTGTGCAGGTTCCCCGGTCCGCTTAGCCGACATCAGGTCTTGAAGCGGTTCCCAAGGGTGATTCTTCGCGGCTGACCCTGTCCTGCCTGAAACGAAATCCTGACAAACCGAATACTCTCGCCCTTGCTGGGTTGTCTGCCTTTCTCAGGTGACCGCTGCAAAAGTCACGTCGCCGTAAGCGTCAGTCCTCGTCCGGCCCAGGTTTGTGCCCGCACGCTATACCGGATGGACGGGGACTCATTCGCGAAAGAACGGTTTTGCAGCGGTCACCCCAGAAGCCTTTGGCCTTGCTCGCAAACAGCGCAGCCACACCAAAGGTCTCTTTCTGGGGCAATCCGCCTGGCGGCTTTTGCTAAATTAGTCTCGTCCCTGGGCAGACGGTCGCAAAAGTCGCTTCCCCAGCTCCCAGTCCCAATCGGAGGTAAAAGGTAGGACGCGCGGCATTTACGCTTTCCTCGCTCCGCATAAGCCAACGCGGGCCTTTGCAACAGTCGTATTGGGAATGAGACTAGAGCTAGGGGGCAGACTGGTGCCGGAGTCCTAGAGCGTCTTGAACGGCGGCTAGGGCTCTGTCGCGCTCTGTCGGGGGCAGGTTTCCCGCGGCAGACTCGGCGAGACGCTCGCGGGTGGGTACGTCCATGCCTGCACGGTCGGCTGCATTCGCCAGGCTGCCAGCAGCGCTGGAGACATCGTCCGCGGAGCCGTGCGCCAAGGCCTGGGCGTACCACCAGGCTGCATTGGCCCAATCGCTGGCGGCAGCCGCTACCTCGCCGGCCAAGAGATAATCGGCGGCCTGCGGATTCCCCTGCAACAGCGCTGCCACTACCGGCTCAGCCTCGATCCACCGACCGGCCGAAAGCAAGCACCGTACATGAAGCCGCTGCAGGGACCGGGTTTGAGGTGCGTCGCGCAGCCGCGCCAGGGCCGCCGGCAGGTCACCAAGCGCCAGGGCAGCCTGAGCCTGCACCTGAACCACGTCCGCCCTGGCGCCCTGGTACTGCCTGGCCCACGCAAGAAGCTCCGCATCCGTGCATGTTGCGCGCATGAAGGCAGACAAAGCCTCCGCCTCGGGAGCACCCTGGGCCCATACACGGGAAAGGTAATCCAGCGCCGCCCGAAGCTCCTGATCTGCTTTGCGGGAATGCCTTGCCTGCGCCAGCCTGGCCAGCACCGCCGGGTACCCCTTTGTAGCCGCAACGTCGCTAAGATAATGCGCAGCCCCCGGTACGTCTCCCGCACCCAGGCACACATGCGCAGCCAGGGCGCGAAGACACAGGCGGGTCTGTGGGTCTTTCGTGGCCTGCAGCCTGGAGCCGATCATGGGCAGGGCTTCTGCGGCGACGCCAGACTGCACGAGCGACTTCGCAGCAGTTTCTGTAAGGGCAAGGGACGCCTTCGGCAAGCGGGCCAGCGCGGCTAGGCGCCGGGGAACTTGTTCTGCGCCGAACTCGGCTGCCAGCAGGTGCGCCAGCGCCTCGGGAACCTCAGGCGGGCAGTCAGGATCCAGTGCCCATTGGGTGGCCACCTCGATGGCTTTCTTGCGGGCCTCAGCGTCGGGGGTGAGCCGCTGCAGCAGCCGCGCCAGTTTGGTCCTGTCGGCGCCCTGGGCACCCCAGGCCCGCGCCAGAGCTGACAAGGCTTCCTTCCTCAGCCCAGCCTGAAGATGGGCCTCAGCCCGCAGGGTCTCGGCCCGAGCACCAGTCAACGTGCCCAAGGCCTTCAGGGCCTCAGCGGGCTTACCCCCGTGAAGAGCAAGGTGGGCGACCTCCAGGCGAAGAGAGTCTGAGAAGGCGGTGACCTCCGATAGCAGAGCTGCCAGGTCGTCCCACCGGCCGCAACGACGCAGCAATCTGGCGGCAAGCTCGGCCTGCGGCACCTCCGGCCGGCTCTTCCAGGCCCGCAGCGCAGCCGCGACCGCCGCCTGCGGCATGTCAGCAGCCTCGTATACCCTTGCCACAAGGCGCCAGGCATCGGCGTCCATGGGCAGGGCTTCATGAGCCTGGCGGGCAGCGGCCGCAAGCTTACCCATACGGCCCAGAAGCTCGGCCAGCGCGAGATGAAGTTCCCTGTCGGTTGGGCGGAGAGCCAGTAACTGCCGTAGATATTTCTCGGCGGCCTGGGGCTGGCCACTGTCGAGGGCCAGCCGCGCAGCCTCCCGGAGAGCAGCCGGCTCAGATCTGCCCAGGCGGTCAAGACAGCGCAGGGCGCGGTCACGATTCCCGGCGGCAAGCCAGCAGCGCGCGGCGTTGCCCAGAAGCGACGGTTTACTGCTCGCCGCCCGCTCCCAGGTCTC
>JANZZA010000220.1 GCA_026419655.1 Armatimonadota bacterium
GGGCACACTTTCTGCGCCGGGCAGCCCCCGAAAGGGCCGGTTTCAACCACCTGTATAGGTGAAAGGGGCTTTCTCTAGACCCGCAGGACAAACTCTTTCGCCCTGCTCCCACCACATGCACTCCGTCAGGACACAAACTTCGGCCCCGCGAAGCACAGGGACCTACTTGCCGACGACCGTGTTTCGCCTCCTGGCCAGAGCCATTAGCGCAGCAGCAACCACGTAGATAATTAGGCCGACTGCTATTGTGCAGCGAAAGCCGGCAATCTTGGCCAACGCCATCGCCGCCGAGGAGCCTATGACTGAGGCAACGCCGTTCACCGCCCACAGCCATGGAACCGCCGCGGGGCCTATCTGGCTCACCACGGCCCTGATGCCGCTTGGGAAAGGCACGCCCATCAACATGCCCAACGGCACCACTGCGGCCAGTGTCACCAGGCTGCGCACCCGCACGTCCCAGGAAAGTGTCGCTGCGAAAAGGGCAGGCGCGGTAGCCAGCAACAACGCACTCAGCACAGCCAGGGCTACCACAACCCATCCCACCGCTGGGACCGCCCGTTCTTCTTCCACCCCTTGGCTCAACCGGCTGCCTACTCCGGCGCCCAGCAATATCCCAAAAACCAGCGTTGCCAGGCTCAGCACGGGATAGCCCAGATACAGCGTAAAGGTGTGAATGAGGGCAATCTCGACAAGCATGAAGGCGACGCCCAGGGCGGCGAAGTAGACCAGCCACGCGAGCCGCCAGCGCGGCCTCGAAAAACCCGGCACCGCCCCAGGTGCTGCCGCACAGATAAACAGCAGTAGCGCCGCCATGCCGCCCATGAAGCTCTTCAGCGGCCCTGGCACACCCCAGGTGAGGTCAACCACAAAGGGGCGGTCATCAGGGCAGGGCACAAAGTTTAGCCCACGCCCGCCCGGCAGCCACAGCTCGTTGGCCACCCTCACGAATTCTTTAAGGCTTAGCCTAGCGTCCCGCAGGAGACTAAAAGGCTCCGGCTCGTAGCAACGGGGGAAGAATACCGGCAGGAGGTTTGAGGCCACAGCCATTTTTGCCAGGCTCTGCCAGCGGTCAACGCCCTGCGGCCGCCGAAACATGAGCATCAGGTGCCGATACGGCCCTGCGGCCTGCTGCTCTGGCGGCACCGACACCAGACCAAGGCAGTCCAGAGCTTCCGCCCGGCTGAGCCCTTCGGCTTCCAGCGCCACCAGCGCCGTCAGCATCTGCCGCACAAGTAGCCACGGCGACTGGCACACAAAGGCCACTGCCCCAGCGTCGCTCAGCCGCCGGTAGTAATCCCTGAAAGCCTCGGTGGTGTACACGTAGCTTTCCACCAGGGCCATGCTTGCGGTGGCGGTGGTGGCCGTTTTGGTGAGGGCCATGTAGATGATGTCGTACTGCTCGCGGGCCTGACGCACGAAGCTGCGGCCCTCTGCTACCTTTATGTCAACTCCCTCGAAGTCGTATACCGGGCCGGCGAAATCGCGATAAGCCCGCACCAGCCGCGGCATGGAAGGGTTTATCTCGGCCCCGTCCATGCGCTGGCAGCCCACTAACAGGCCCAGCCAAATATCCAGCCCGCCGCCAGGTCCCATGAGCAGCGCAGTGTTTGGCATCACGGCCCGGAAAGCGTAGAGGCCTATGAAATCTTTATACCGCTCAGCCAGCTCGCGAAGGTCGCCCTTGTAGCGGACTATATTGGTGGGCACTTCCCCGTCCGTATAAACATACAGGTCGCCGTCGGGGTCAATCCGGCCCGTCACGGGGTCGGCGTAGACAACCACATCCGTGCGTGCGAAGGCATTCCACTCCGAGTGAATGAGCCGTGCGCCGCTGCGAGGGTCTCCAAGCTCCTGGTAAAGCGGCTTTGCCAGGGGGTCATTGGCCAGCCGCAAGGCTGGTAAGTCCACCCATCGGGCAGAGAGGTTGGCCAGCCCCAAGAACAGAAGCGCGCCGCCAAGGACCAGCGCTGGCGCAGTCACCAGCGGGCGCCTCCCCACCAGAGCCGCCGCAAAAGCCGCCAGCGAAGCGCACCAGAAGGCCGCGTTCACGGCCCCGCCGTACTGGAGAAGAATAATGACGCCTGCCGCAGCAACGGCGGCGCCGGTCAGGTCGGCAAAGTAAAGCAAGCCGCTGTGGCGGCCCCAGAGTGTGAAGGCTCGACTGAGGAAAACTCCGGCAGCGATGAATCCTGGCAGGCAGCAAAGGGAGATTACCCAGAGGGACGTCAACCGCGCCGATAGGGGCGTGGCAAAGAGGGCGGCCATGCCCGCTGGTCCGCCGACTGCGCAAAAAAGGCCCGATGCCGCGAGGACGCCACGTCCGGCTAAGCGCCGGAGAAAATGGTCAACCAGGCCACCAAGGCCGAGGCCGCAGGTGGCCAGCGACACTGCCAGGAATACGTAGTGGAATCTCAGAAGCACCGAAAAGGCCCGGGTAAGGGCTACTTCCGTCGCCAGGACGGTCATCGAGACGCCGGCGACGGCCAGAAGCTCACCCCAATCTGGCCGCCTATTCTGTCCCGTCAGCGCTTCCCCCTTCGCCCATTTCGGGATTCTCAGCTCCGGGCGGCATCTCAGTGCTCTGTGGAAGGAATTTCTCTTTTTCTTCCGACGTCAGGTTTCGCGTGAAACGGCATCGAGGAAACCCTGAACAGCCCAAAAACGGTCCTCTCTTGCCCCACCGCACCACGAGCTCCCCGCCACACTCCGGGCACTCCAGGCCGGTTTTCACAGGTGCCTTCCGGCGGCGGGTCTGGTGGGCGACTGGCTGGGTATAGGTGCAATCGGGATAGCGAGTGCAGCCCCAGAAGCGTCTGCCCCGGGGGCCTCTTTTGAGTGCCATGTCTGCTCCGCACTCTTCGCATTTGGGCGCAGCCTTAGCAGTCTGGTGGTCGCCATCGCTGCCGTCGCCTTGTCCCCCGGCCGGTGCTTGCTCTGCATCGCGCATGTAACCACATTCCGCCGCCGGGCACTTGACTACCAACCGTCCCTGGCGTGTGAGCACCACCTGCAGCTCTCTTCCACATTCAGGGCACTGCTCGCCGATAGGCCATCCAACGTCCCGCGTGTATTTGCAGTCCGGATAATTCTCGCACGAGGCGAAGCGTCCAAACCTGGAAAAGCGCTCGACGAGCCGTCCGCCGCACTCTGGGCACTGCTGGCCCTTAATCACCCTTGGTTCGGAGTTTTGAGCCTCTTGAAGCCATTGCACAAACTGGTCATAAAACTCCTGCAGCACCTGGACCCAGTCCGCCTCACCTTGCTCGACAGCATCCAACTGCTCTTCCATGCGTGCGGTGAACTGAAGGTCCATGACATGCGGGAAGTACTCCATGAGGAAATCATAGACGGCGATGCCCAGGCTGGTAGGGACTAGGTAGCGGCCGGCGCTGCGCACGTAGTGCCGCTGGCGGAGCGTTTCCAGGGTCGGGGCGTAAGTGCTGGGCCGGCCGATACCATAGCGCTCAAGCTCGGCCACCAGAGTGCCCTGAGTGAAGCGCGGCGGCGCTTGTGTCCAGTGCTGACTCGCTACCAGGTACAGTAAGACCAGCGGCTCGCCCGTCGAAAGCGCCGGTAGACGGTCACTAAAAACTTCACCATTCGCCTCAGCGTTGTTCTGGTCACCTCGTGGGCCTTTTGAGGTGCCAGCCTTGCCAAGGTCGTAGTCTCCAGGACCTGCGTCGGCACTGCCCACATCCGCGTCACCAACCTGACCGTTGCCGGCACCGCCGCCATCACCGTTGCCATTATCGCCGGCCTTGGGGTCCTGCGCCTCATCGTCACCCTCGCCCACGCCGTAAACTGTGCGCCAGCCCGGAAACTTCATAACCCGCGCAGTGGCCCGTAGCTCATAGCGGCCAGCAGCTATGTCTACAGTTGTCTGGTCGTAGAGGGCTGGCGCCATTTGCGAAGCCACGAAACGCTGCCAGATGAGTCGGTACAACTTCAGCTGGTCAGCGGAGAGGTAGGAGGCCACCTGGTCAGGGGACCGGCTGACGTCGGTGGGGCGGATGGCCTCGTGGGCATCCTGGGCACCCTTTGCGGCACGCCCTCTGGTCCCCGGGCCCACGTATTCTGTCCCAAAGGTAGCCTCGATAAAGCGCGTCGCCGCCGCCCGGGCTTCTGCGGAAATGCGCGTCGAGTCGGTGCGCATGTAGGTAATCAAGCCCACGGGCCCTTCGCCCAGGTCCACGCCTTCGTAAAGCTGCTGGGCAACCATCATCGTTTTAGCCGCCGAGAACCCAAGCCGGGCTGCCGCTGCCCTCTGAAGGGTGCTGGTCCGGAAGGGAGGCTGAGGGCGCTCGGCAACTTCCTTAGTCGTCACGGCCGCCACTGAATAATCTGAGTGGCGGAGCTCCTCCACGGCGGCGGTGGCCTCGTCGCGGTTG
>JANZZA010000229.1 GCA_026419655.1 Armatimonadota bacterium
GCTCAACAGTGGGCACTGGTCGGCGGCGATTTACTCTGGGCGGGTGACCGAGGCCGCAGTAGGCTATCTGAAGGTGGCTTTTGGCCTGGCACCTGGGCCTTATAAGCCTACCTCCGTGCCGTCCAGCGCTGTAGACATCGGCCTGCTAGGGGGCAGCCGCTCCGGACTGATGGGCGCCATAGTGTTTGAGGCGGTAGGCCTCGGCGGTTCGGGGAGGGCTTCGGTGGACCTTGGTCTGACGACCCGTGGCCCTTTCATCGGTGTTTCTGCGCGGCTCTTCGAGTACGGTAAGATTGGCTACGGCGTCAGGCCCCTTTCAGACCACGCCCGCGGCGAAGTTTTCTGGATGCTCCAAGTGACATTTTGAATGCCGTGAGCTTGGCCAAGGAGAGGAGCCGTGAGGTTGGCGAGTCGCGGCCGGAAAAGGGACCGAGTGGACCGTGCGTCGAGAAGTGTCGCACTGGGTGGTGGAAGCAGCACGAGAAAGTTTGGGAAAGGGGCCTGGGGGAGAACCCTTTTCGAAGGTTTTCTTCCAGGTGAGAATCAGCGGGGTGCCCATAATGGGCGTCCGATGGGGCTATCCGTAACGAAGGCGGGGCCGGTGAGCGATGGGGCGCTGCGTGGTCTGTGGTGTTAGCTCGCGGCTCATAGCGACGCGTCTGGGGCTGTGTGCTGCCTGTGTGCGCGCTGGGCGGCCAGGCTGGGCGGACCAGGCACGCAGCGCCCATGGCGTCTCCCGGCGGCCTTTCAGGCTGCCAGAGGCGCCGCCCAGTACGCCTGACGGCCTGCTATGCCGCATCTGCGCTAACGAATGTCTCATCGGGCCAGGGGAAGTGGGGTATTGCGGGCTGCGGCGCGCCGAGGCCAGCAGGATTGTCGGTGGCGAGCCGGAACGCGGCGCGGTGGACTGGTACCTCGACCCCTTGCCGACAAATTGCGTCGCCGACTGGGTCTGTCCCGCCGGCACCGGCGCGGGCTTCCCTCGCTTTGCCTATCGCGATGGTCCTGAATACGGCTACTACAATCTTGCCGTCTTCTACCGGGCCTGCTCCTTTGACTGCCTTTTCTGCCAGAACTGGCACTTCCGGCGAGACACGGGCCGGCGTCACTCGCCCGAAGAACTTGCCGCCGCAGTGACGCCACGGGTGGCCTGCATCTGCTATTTTGGCGGCGACCCGACGCCGCAGTTACCCCATGCCCTGGCGGCTTCCCGACTGGCCCTGCGCCGCAATCCCGACCGAATTCTGCGCATCTGCTGGGAAAGTAATGGGTCCATGCAACCGGCTCTGCTCGACGAGATGATTGAGTTATCGCTTAGGTCGGGCGGGTGCGTAAAGTTCGACCTTAAGGCCTGGAACGAATCGCTCCACGTGGCGCTTTGCGGCGTGAGCAACCAGCGCACCCTGGAGAACTTCGCGCGGGCCGCCCGACATGTCGGGAAACGTCCCGAGCCGCCCCTGCTGATTGCCAGCACGCTTCTGGTTCCCGGCTATGTGGACGCCGAGGAAGTGAGTGCTATCGCCAGGTTTATCGCTGGCCTCGATGTGAGCATTCCATATGCCCTGCTAGCTTTTGCGCCGCAATTTGAGATGAGTGACCTTCCGTGCACGCCGCGCTCCCAGGCCGAGGAGTGTCTCGCCGCTGCCCGCGAGACAGGCCTGAAAAACGTCCGCCTGGGCAATACCCATCTCATCGGGCTGTGAAAACGCAAAGAAAAAACCTCGTCTGGGGGAAACCCGTATGGGCCGGAGTGTCAATGGGCTGTCTCTTATACACATCT
>JANZZA010000245.1 GCA_026419655.1 Armatimonadota bacterium
GCCCGGTCCGCGGCCTGCAGTTCAGTGGTCATGGAGCGAGTCGACTCTCGCTGGTGTGGTGCCGTGCGCTTCCTGGAAAGCCAGGGCTTCACCTGGGTTGACCCTGACCACTGCAACATGACCATGCAGATGGACATTTCCACCTGGACGCCCAGCAAGCCATCCCTGCCGCCAGGCTTTCGGATACGGAGTATGCAGGACGGCGACGAAGAACAGTGGACGCTGGTAAAGCGGGCAGCCTTTGCAGACGACACGCCGATGGGCTGGTGGCGGGAAGTTTGGGGCAGCCAGCCCGACCATGACCCGGAAGGCTGGAAGGTCTGCGAGTATGAGGGCCGCATCGTGGGCATTGCCGCGGCTGTCGTGAAGGACCTACCAGAGGGTGGCAAGGGCTGTTGCATTGAGTGGGTAGGCGTACTGCCGGAGTTTCAGGGCCAGGGCCTGGGTCGCGCCCTGATGACAGCATGCCTTAATTACGCTGCGCTATTCCGTCCCGATCCCATGGTGGTCGTGACTCAGCGCTTCCGAACGGCAGCGGTGGCCCTGTATGCTTCGCTGGGCTTTCGGCCTGTCAATGACTATCGCCGCTACGCTTTAGACCTGGCCGCCACACGGATTTAGTCTCGCCTACAGGCTCCACGACCCTGAAATGTTGCGTGGACTGTCAGCAGTACACACGACACCAGCCATTTCCGCCCGGTGCCGAAGGGGCGTATGAGAAAAGGCATCCTGTGTTGGCCAATCGGCTTCGGCGGTCGGTGGTCGGCGGGGGTCTCAGATGAGAGGCGTGCCCGCAGACCACCTGGCGAGGGAGAGGAAGACTTGCGAATGGAGGACGAGCGTTTACGAAGGGTCGGGTAACGCGTTGCGTGTACCAATAGGTGATTGTTGCAAAAGGTGCGGCAGCGGGCAAAGGGTGTCATCCCAAATAAAAGGTCGCGCGAGCAATCCTGTGCGCTGTCTCCTCCGAAGCCAGGTGAAAGCACGGCTTTAGAACAGTCGAAGTAAGGATTTAGGGCGGCTCTGGCGAGTCGAGACTAAAGATCCGAGCAAGCTGGAAGGTCTTCAGTGGAGAATCCAGGCCATGTTACGGTCATGCTCTGAGGGATGACCCAAGAGGTGACCCAGATACCTTGAGCGTCGGGCGCCAGCACAGGTTTGGGCTTATTCTGGATCCGTGGCTGCTCTCTGTAGCCGTAATATGGGGCGGCAGCTTTGTGGTGTATAAGCTGGTCCTCGCCCACGTAACTCCTCTGGCTGTTGTCAGCGTCAGGTACGGCCTTATGGCTCCCCCACTGCTCCTCGTGGCGCGCCTGCTAAATTCCAAAGCGCCCGTGGTCCGTGGTGATCTGAGGGCACTTCTCTACGCGGGCCTGGTTGTACAAAGCGTACAGCAGCTTGGTTTCATCGCCGGCGTGAATCTTGCGACAGCGGTGGAATCAGCCTTGCTCACCAGCACGATGCCCATCTGGACTGCCCTAATAGCGGTGGGCATGGGGCAAGAGCGGCTCACGCGGCTGAACTGGTTTGGAGTTTTCGTGGGCTTCATTGGGGTCGCAATGGTCGTCTTTGGGGGCAAAAACGGCGCAAATCCGGCTGGTCCAGACAGGCTCCTGGGAGACGCCCTATTGCTGGGCGCCGCTGTCCTTTACGGGTATTTTACGGTGCTGGTGAAGCCGCTGGTGGAAAACTACGGCGGTCTGCAAACCGTGGCCTACTGTTATGCGCTGGGAGCCATGGTAATTGTGCCGGTTGCGGGCCGAGACCTTATCGCGACAAATTGGGCTGCCCTCACGCCGGCGACCTGGTTCTGGCTGGTGGGCTACATTGGTGCTCTCGCGGGCGTTTATGGTTTTGCGGTATGGTACACTTCGGTAGGTCGCACGTCGCCCGCACGGACGGCTGCGTATCAGTACCTGGTGCCTGTGGTGGCCATGGCAGCGGCGGCCATCTTCCTGGGCGAGCGGCCCCAGATGCTCCAGCTCGCCGGGGCCGCAGTGACTCTGGCAGGCTTAGCCATGGCCCGCTGGCCTGCAGAGAGCGTGGCGGCATGAGGAATGACTGTGGTAAGTGGTTGGCATGGGGCTTGGCCCAAATGCGTCGCGAAGTCACCGTCGGCAGTCTCAAAGAACCCGGTGCAGTCGCGGAGGTCTCTTCCTGTAAGAGGGCTATCTCTCAAAGAGGTCTCCCTAAAGCGTTTTTTTCCAGCCTTTTCGCGCTGCTCGTGTCTATGATTGTTTCCCTTGCTCCCGTGGTCACCGTCACCAGAGTTTACGGCCAGTCCCAAACACCCCAAACGGCGCCAAAAGTGCACCAAAGTAGTACCTCAGAGCTACTGGAAATAGACCTGCGTGACCCTCATATAGCCGGGGCAGAGGACCTTCGTAAGCTAGAAGACGCAGTGCGAGCCATGGCCGAGATGGCGCTTGGCAAAGCTGAATATTCCCAGGCGGAGCGAGAATGGGCGGCCCGGCAAAAGGCATGGTGGACGCAGGAGGGCCGTTGGCTTTACGCGCGGCTGCCGGCAACGCTAGCAGGCAACGTCGTGGTCCTTGGGCCGGCCAGCAAAGAGTTGCTAGATTTCCTCGCTGACGCCGAGGCCAGGGTGGGCGCCGCGATTGAACGCCTCTATGGCCTTTCGCACCCTCGGTATTTTGTGGTGGTGCGGTTTTTCGGACTTGACGAGCCGGGCCTGCCGCCCTCCGTCGCCGAAATATTCTTAAGGTATGAGAGGGCCTCGCGCGTGGCTGGTTTGACCATTCCTCCGCGCTTTGTGCTCTTGCCCGAAGAGCTACCCGCGGAGCGCTGGGGTGAGCTTGCGCAGGTATTCGTGGACCGCAGGGGGCGGCTGCATAACCGCACTGAATTGCGAGACGTGGTGATGCACGAGCTGGTCCACGCCCACGTTCACGCGCTGATGACCGAGACCGCGCGGGACTCTGGCGAGCAAGTTATCCGCGACTTGCCTGGGTGGCTGGACGAGGGCCTGGCGGTCTACCTCACTGAGAAGCTTGCCGTGGAGCCAGGCAGCAAACCTGCGGCATATTATCGCTACGCGGCGCCGCTGCACTATATCGAAGATGAATTTGGCCCAGAGGCGCTGAGGGATTTTGTACGCGCGGCAGTACTGCAAGGGATGGACGAAGCGCTAAGAATCATTGGCGAGGAGAGTGAAGACAGGTTGCTGACTGCCGCTCGTGCTCCGCGGCCGGAAGGGCCAGTCACGGCGCCTTCAGCGCTGGGTGAAATGACGGAGCGAGAGCTGCTGAAGCGAGCCGAAGAACACGCGCGAAAAAGAGCCGCGAGGCCAGAGGTTAGCGGATTTGCGTGGCTCCTGATGTTCCTTGGGCTGCTGCTGGTTCTGGCACTCATGCCTGCGGTCGTGGCATGGTTTTGGGGGCCGGTGCTGATGCGCGTGGAATCAGTGGCGCACAGGCGACTTGCGGCCGCCTGGCATGCCGCAAAGAACTACTCGGACGGACAGCGGCGCCGCGCGGCGGCCGAGCGCTTCCTGGCGCTGCTCAAACTGGCACCAGACAGGGTGGCCGAGCAGTGGGCATGGCAGCGGGCGGCGATGGAAGAAGTACTCTCGGCACCTGTGATTGGTCCCGAGAAAATCCCGGGGCCGCGCGGAAGGTGGCGCCGCCCGCCGCGACAGCCACGAGAATAGGCCCTGGCCGTACGAAAAGCCATGCTGTACTGCTGCCCCAGGAGACTGTCGCAAGAGTCGTTTTCCCAGCTCGCCAGACGCAGTCATAGGTGAAAGGTTGGGCACACAGGATTGTACATTTGCTTCACTCTAAGCAGGCCGACACCAGCTTTGACAAGAGTCCGCTTAAGACTACTATATGCCAGCAAGCGGCAACCCGGTCTGTCCATCACCCAAGCAGGCCGGCGGTCGGACACCGGCGCATTTAGCAGGCTTGCCATCCCGCCGAAGCAGGCAGGGATGGACGCGGCACGAAGAGAAGTTTGGAAAAAGGGCGTGGCGGATAAGTTTCTTCCAAGGGGCCTGGGGCCTAATGGCCTGTTGCCAAAGGCGTCTTACCGCTTGCAAGAGACGGTCACAGGTAAGAAGTCAGGCACGCGGACGTGTATACTTTTTGGCTCTGCATAAGCCAACACGGTCTTTCGCAACGGTGCCCAAAAGGTTGCTCCTACGAAAACAAGCGGGGGCAAGAATAGTTGCCTGGCCAGCGCGTCTTTAAGGTGTTGAGGTCGTCTGGCTGGCGGCTCCTGTTGCGGCCGGACGTAGCCTATAACTGGTGGCTCAATAGACGAGAGCTGGCCCGGAAGGCTGTGCGCGTGCGTAGCATGCCATCGAAGATAGAGATTGAGATAAGCAATCGCTGCAATCTGGCCTGCCTGCACTGCATCCGCCGACGACCGGATTTTCACCCGCGCCTGGGTGACATGAGCTGCGAAACTTTCGAGGCGATACTCCGCCAGTTTCCGCGCGCCCTAACCCTCACGCTTACGGGCTTTGGCGAGATGCTGATGCATCCCCAGTTTCTGGAAATAGTGGCCACTGCACGACGGATTCTCCCTCACGCTAATATCCTCGGGTACACCAACGGGCTGCTTATCGGAAAACGCTACAGCGCGGAGGAAATCGTGCGCAGTGGGTTGGGACAGATACACTTCTCGTTGGATGCGGCCACACCCGAGACTTACCGAAAAGTCAGAAACAGCGAGGAGTTTGACCGGCTGGTAGGGAACATCCGCGATGTGCTGGAGACCCGCAAACGGCTGGGGTTGCGGAAGCCTATCGTTGGTGTCAACTTCACGATAATGAACGACAATTTCCAGGAGGCGCCGGAGTACGTAAAGCTGGCGGTGGGGCTGGGAGTGGATTACATCGCGCGGCCTGCATTGATTATGACGGCCTGGGGCTATCATGACGGAGCGGCGCGGATAACTCGACAGGAGCTTATTGACGTGCTGCGGGAAACGCGCAGGGTAGCCGAAGAATTGCGGGCGCCAATGCCCCTGACGGACTACATGAGCGACCCAGACGGCTTTTTTGCAGACTACTACGAGAACCGCAGGGACGCCTACAAGCACTGCATATTTCTGTGGAATCACGTCCAGATTGACCCTTTCGGCAATCTGAAGCTTTGCTGTGCCCACCCGGCGGCGAGCATATATAGCTGGGGCAACCTGCTTGAGACGCCATTCCGCGAGCTATGGAACTCCGAGGCGCTGCAAGCAGCGAGGAGGGCTATGCGGGAAGGAAGACTACCGGCTGCCCCTTGTGCTCAAACTTGTGTCGAGCCTGATCCAATCCTCGCCGACTAAACCGGGAGGCGTACTAAGATGCGCAGATTCTGCTGACAAGTGACGGCCCGTCAATGCGATTGCCAAAAATCATAACGGAGCGGACACGAGATTGATGTGCTAGCGCGCGGTCCGTCTCAGGGCAACGTAACGGGTGCCCTGGGGGCACTGGCCCAGTTCACAGCCCTGTCAGGACTTCTGCCCAGGCCCGCCGGTCTTCTACAGGAGCCCGCCAGCTCTCCAAGGTGTCGCCGACATCGCGAAGGAAGACACAGCGGCCTTGCTCACCAATGAGGGCGAGTAACGCTTTCGCAAACTCTTCCAGCTCAAAGACGTAGACGTTGTAGCCGGAGGCGAAATGTTGCTCTATCTCCGCAGTAAGTTGGTCAGGCTCCTCGGTGCCCTTCTGAAGAATAAAGAAGAATTCTCTTACGTCCCGTCCCCGCACGTGCCTCATTTTTCTCCTGGCGTCGTGTAGTGTCATGAGGCGGTCCTTTACCTCGACGGCCATAACTACTCTTCCCTGGTCGTCAATGCACTCGATGTCAGCCACTCGCCCAGATTGGGCATCCGCGGTCGTCGGAGACTGCGACTCGACCTTACACCAGGCCGCGAAGCGCTGGCCGCATGCCTTGAGCAGCGCGGTGGCTACAGCCTGGGGCCGCGTGCCCCCAGAGGACTCAGCGAGAAATGCACGCAGGCCCTGAAGCGTACGCGAAAGGCTAGCGCGGGGTGGCACGGGGTATTCGACTCTTGTGGCTTCAAGTCGCTTGTAGATTTCGACAGCCACCTGGCGCAGAACGGCGAGGGTAAATGCCGGGTCATTACGGCTCTGAACCTCCGACAAGACGAGACAGAGATCGTCCCAGCCGATTTTATCGCGCTGCTGAGACCGATATTGCTGGGACACCTCAGGACACCGCAACGGATTGTTGACATAAGGTTCTGGAGACCCGCCAAGGACATTCTCATGCTCGCGGTCGAAGGGAACCACCGCGCCGTCGCAGACGGAGCGGGCGTCGAAGCTGCCAAGGCCGGGACGGCTTGCTTGCAGACATCGCGCGTCGAGCGAATGGTCGGCAGCCTTTGCTGATAATTGCGTCGGCAGCACGTACCTGTACGACTTCGTTCTGCTGTTCATACACGCGGAGATGCGGCACCGCAATTCAGCGTCTGAAACCGGGTCCCTGCGAGTGTTGATCCACTCCTGCTCAACCCACTCCCAAGCCCTTTCCAGCGCGTCGCGAGCCGCTGCTGAGAGGGCGTCGGGGCTGCTTCGGTGCTCCCGCCGCGACATTCAAAGCCTCTCCCCGCAGGCAGGGTCGTAGTTTAGCCAAACGGCCTCCCCGCGAGGTTTCTTCACGGAATGGCAGTTCTTTACAGGGGCGTCAACCCGTAGCCAGTCGCCGTAGAGTCTGTCGAGGAGAGCACAGCGGTAGCCAGACAACGCCACACGCCCGCGCAGTTTGTGCAATGTGCTGGCGAGCTCAACATGGTCGGCTTCGGACATCTCATACCTGTACGCTTTTGGGTCGCCCCGCGACTCGTGGGGGTATGGCGGGTCGCAGTAGAAAAGAGTGTCCTCGCTGTCGTATTG
>JANZZA010000255.1 GCA_026419655.1 Armatimonadota bacterium
CGCTGGGAGGCCTTTGGGCCGGTGCTGTTTCGCCTTCAGGACCGGTCGGAGCGGTGGTTTGCTCTCGGTCCTACCCATGAGGAAATCGTAACTGACCTGGTCGCCCGTGATGTTGCCAGCTATCGCCAACTCCCGTTGAACCTGTATCAGATCACTGTCAAGTTTCGCGACGAGCCGCGCCCGCGCGCGGGAATTGTTCGCGTTCGCGAGTTCATCATGAAGGATGCCTACAGCTTCCATATTAGCGCGGAGAGTCTGGAAGAGACTTATCAGGCAATGTACAAGGCCTACCTTCGGATTTTCGAGCGGCTGGGCATTGAAACTGTCGCCGTGGAAGCTGATCCCGGCGCGATAGGCGGTACCGATACCCGCGAGTTCATGTTGCTCACTCCTATCGGCGAAGACGCTGTGTTCATGTGCGGCCAGTGTGACTACCGGGCCAATGCTGAGTGCGCGGAGGTACGAGATTGTGGCCACATGGAGCCGCGCCGAAGGGACGGGGGGTATGAGCTGGTCGAGACGCCCGGCATGACTACCATTGAGCAGGTTTCCGGGTTTCTAGGGGTCGAGCCGCAGCAACTGGTAAAGACGCTGCTCTACCAGGCCGATGGGCGGATGGTGGCCGCGCTTATACGAGGTGACCGGGAACTAAATGAAGCCAAGCTGGCGCGGGCCATGGGTGCCTCTCAGCTTCGGATGGCCACCGCGGACGAGATAGCTGAAGTCACGGGCGCTCCGGTGGGGTTTTCCGGTCCCGTTGGGCTGCCTGAGGATGTGCTCGTCGTGGCTGACCACGAGGTGGGCTGCTGCGCGGACTTTGTCGTCGGGGCCAACCGCGCCGATGCTCATCTGGTGGGCGTTAACTGGGGATCTGATTTCGTGGTTGACCGGTGGGCAGACCTGCGCATGGCCGTTCATGGAGACCCGTGTCCGCGCTGTGAACAGGGCTTCTTAGCGCTCCACCGGGCTATCGAGCTGGGCCACCTGTTCAAGCTTGGTACACGCTACTCAGAGGCTCTGGGCGCATATGTGGACACCGAAGAAAGCCAACAGGTGCCAGCAATAATGGGCTGCTATGGCCTGGGCGTCAGCCGATGTGTGGCAGCCATCGTAGAAGCACACCATGATGAGGACGGTATCTGCTGGCCTCTCTCCGTCGCGCCCTTCGAAGTGGGCATACTGCAGGTGGAACCAGGCGAAGAACCTACGAGAATAGCGGGCGACCTTACGCAAGAGCTTGAGGAAGCTGGTTGGGAAGTCTTGTGGGACGACCGGGATGAGCGGGCGGGCGTGAAATTCAAAGACGCTGACCTCATCGGCTATCCCATTCAAGTCGTGGTAGGGAAGAAGGTACTTACCGAGCATCTTGTTGAAGTGCGGCGCAGGAAAGATAAGGCACAACGGTTGGTGTCGCTTAGCGACGTGAAGGCGGCCGTGCAGGAGCTGGCCGAGGGCGCATGAGACGGGAGCGCCACCGCCGCCCTGGAGCACGCGAGAGAGGAGGTGATAAGTAGTGGGGGCTGGAGGTTCGGTCCGCAGGCCAGTAGTCGCCGGTCGGTTTTACGCTGGCAGTAAGGAAGGTTTGCTGCGCGAGATAGAGGAGTGCTACCGGGGCCGACTGGGACCAGGGCGGCTTCCGGCAGTGAACCCAGCGGGGCCGCGCCGGCTGGTCGGTCTCGTCTCGCCGCACGCCGGCTACATGTTTTCCGGGCAGACGGCGGCCCGAGGCTTTGCCTTCATGGCTGAGGACGGCGCGCCGGGCACGGTGGTAATTATCGGGCCCTCTCACCAGCTCGTCGGCCGCGTGCCGGCGGCCGTGCAAACTGAAGGCGCCTGGGAGACGCCCCTGGGTGCCTCCCCGATTGATGCTGAAGTCGCGGCCGCAGTGGTTCGGCACTGGGATGCAATCGCTGTAGGTACTGATTTCTTCTGGGCTGAGCATAGCCTCGAAGTCCAATTGCCTTTCCTGCAGCACCTGTACGCCGAACGGCTGAAGATTGTCCCCATACTGATGGTAGACCAGGGTGCAGCCGCGGCCAGAGCTGTGGGAACAGCAGTCGGGCATGCTCTCGCCGGCCGGGACGCGGTGATAGTGGCGAGCACTGACCTGTCACATTATGTCTCGCCTGCGGCTGCTGCCCAGCAGGACCAGGCTCTGATCGAGCGCATCACGGCCCTGGACCCGGACGGTCTGATCGCTCTAGCCCAACAGCCTCGCATGAGTATGTGTGGTTATGGAGCGGTTGCGGCGATGCTCCACGCTGCCTTGTTGCTGGGCGCGAAGGATGCCCATGTGCTCGGCTACAGCCACTCGGGCATGGTCCAACCCATGCCAGAAGTTGTGGGATACGTCTCGGTCGCAGTAGTGAAGTAGTCTGGGGCTGCAAGGAGTTGATGTTGATGGCGGACGAGCGCGACGAGG
>JANZZA010000298.1 GCA_026419655.1 Armatimonadota bacterium
AAGGTGAGCCAGCCGTCGTCTATTGTAAAAGGCACCTCGCCCAGGTCTTCTTTGCTGCCGGCGGCCAGGGCGCGCAGAGTTATTTTGCCAGCCGCCAGGTCCAGGCCTGGCGCCAGCTCCTTCATGTTCAGGCGCACCGTGAATTCCCGCTCCCTCGGGTAAGGAAATACCGTCAGCGACCGGGCGCCCTTATCCACCTTCACAGAGCCGTCGGTGGCCACTTTCGGGAAGATGGCCAGTGTGCCCGGCGGGTTCAGGCGCACGGAAAAATCGGCCGGCTTGGGATAGTCCCTGGCGGCCTCAGCAGGGCCCAGGAGTTGTACATCGGTTATTTTCCCGCCTTCACGCGTCACAATGAGCCGCCCCAGAAGCACCCTGTCGCTGCCCGCCTGGGTGCCTCTAATGGCCACTCGCCCGGCCCTGTCGTAAAGCCCGGCAACGATGTCGTAGTAAGGCATGCCGTCGTCGGGTATGGTCACCTCGAAAGGCCCGTCGGTCAGCAGGTCGCCCTTTTGCCACTGGCTGGTGGGCACCGGCGGCTGGTGGTCGTTCTGGAAGCAGATTCCCTCGCCGGCGCCCGTCGCGGGGTTCACGAAATGCACGAAAACTGTCAGGTCACGGTCCAGCGTATCGTTGATGGCCCACTCGTAGGTCAGCCTTATCCGCCCGTCGCCGAGATGCTGGAAATCTGCCAGCCTCGGCTCAATGTCCTTGCGCCCGGTAACGTAAGGCATGTCGAAATACGTCCGGGCGTCGGCAAAGACGTATTCCGGGCAGTCGGCATAGTCGAAATAGTGTCCGTCGCGCAAGATGGTGCATACTTCGGTGCCGGGCCCGAGGGCCAGGAAGCCCCACTGCGGGAGCGTGCGGCCCTCGACCTGCCACGGTTCCGGCGCCCAGTTTACCCAGACCGTCAGGCCGCTGGAGTACGTAATCCGCTGCCGCCAGCGCTCGTCGAGGGCCAGGGCCACACTCGCCGTCACCAGCCGCCCGTCCACTTCGTAGCGGATGTCGGTGGCCTTTGCCGCCCCGTACAGAGCCTGAACCGGATGCACCATGCAGTACTCCTTCACGACCCAGTGGATATTGTCCGTCTGCGCTGAGCCAATGAAGCCTGCGTGACCGTAGGCAATCTCCTGGGCGCGGTATTTGTCTATCTGTTCGAGGGTGCCGACGTCCCAGCCGAATCGCATGTTATAGCCGGAGGAGAACCAGCGCTCATAGTAGCCCATGCCGTGATTGACCATTTGCGGATGAATCTTGAGCAGGTCGAAGTCGAGGAAGGGGACGTGGTTTTCGCCACCGACGACCTGGGCTTCGACGCCGTCGCAGAGGCCCGCCCAGTAGAAATGATTCGCCCCCTCGCCAAATAGCGGGCCGCCATGGGCCTCACGCATGAACTGGAACAGTTGCGAATCGTACTTCACCTTCGCCAGGGCCATGGCGGCCATGGGCTGGGTGGCGTCGTGGTCGAGCTGGTGCCATGGCGGAACGCAGGTGTGCACGTCCAGGTAGGCGGCAGTTGTCCCGTAGCGGCGGTGAGCTTCCGGCGCTGTCTTCTTGGCAAACTCCAGGGCGCGGTTGCACTTCAGGCCGAAGCTCTGCACGCCCGTGCCCGCGTTGAACCATGCCGGCGACCGGGAGCCATCGGGGCGGAGAACGACGGCCGTCGGGTCAAAGGAGGGCGCATCTGGGTACAGGTCAATGTAGTTTTCGTGCAGGGACCAGATATAGCCGCACTCGTTCGCTGCCCGGCCGAATTCTATCATGCCCTCATCGCCGCCGAAGTCCGGGTTGGCCGGGAGATGGTCCGGCAGCTTCACATCGTAGCCGTAGCGCTGCCACACGTGCTGGATGATGGCCAGCTTGTCCACGCCGTGGTCTTTTAGCGCCCGAAGATTTTCCGCATCGCCCTGATAGGTGCCCTTATGGTGCGCCCAGATGTCCAGCATGGGCAGCGGCGCCAGAAGCTCAAGATAAGGGGATGGGGGATGGGGGGCATCAGGTAGCACTTCATTGACGTTCGGAGAAACCGCCACATAGCCGCGCTCGAACATCGGATTCCGCGTCCCGTCGGTCTTGATGTGGTAAGAAGCTTCTCCCTGCGGGCACATTGAGGAATGAGAAACCGTCCAGTCGAGGTAGCGACAGACAAAGAGATTCTCGGCCGGCAGGTAAAGGACGGTGCCCTGATGCCAGCTAGCGGGCAGATAGGGAATGGGTATGGTGCGGCGCAGAGGTACCCCGCCAGCGTTGCCAAGAGAAAAGGCTGAAACGAGCGGCTGGTCGCAGGAGGCCTGGATAATCAAGGCCTTGCCGGAAATCTCAAACCGCCATGCGATTCGGGCCGTCGGGCCGCCAGCATCATACTCCCAGATTGCTTCCACGGCTTTGCCGCCGTCCGCCAACTCACACCGTACCAGGCGTCCGTCCCGGGCAGGAATAGCGCTTTCCCGGTCGCCATCCTTCGCTGCAAAGACAGCCCCGCCGCCCTGGGCCGGACGAAAGGCATTCCCGTCGTACACCCGGGCCGTGAAGTCGTCAAGGGTGCCGGTCCTGGGAAGGTATGTGTACACCAGGCGGCAGTCGGCGGCCTCGTAGATAAACTGGAAGCCCTCGCCGTCGCGGCGGATTTCATTGCGACACGGCAGCAGATTGGACGGCACGATGCTGTTTTCGGGATTGCTCGCCAGGGCCTCGAGGCTGACGTTCTCGGTGGCACGGTAGGCCCTGGTAGAGGTCAGTCGCTCAAGAAGGCCGGCCCGAGTTTGCTGAACGCCTCCGGCCACTATTCGGGCATCGCCGAAGTACGAATAATCCCAGGAGGGATCATTATTCGGCCCCGGTTCGGTCTGCAGGCGCAGCACAATCTCGCGCCCGGCAAACTCAGAAAGGTCGAAGCTATAATCCAGCCATTCGGCGGCGGCTTGATGCTTGCGGAAAAGCTCTCTTTCGCGGCCGCCATCAATGACGAAGGCGCTGAAGGTCACGCCATCGCTTCGGCCCGGGACGACAAACTCCGGCCCCATCGCTATGCCGAAGGAGAGTGTGATCGGCTTGGTGTTGGGCAGGCGCAAGGGGTAGTCAACAAAAGCTCGCCCAGGCGCTACCCGCCACGGGGAATGAAGCAGGATTGCCGACCGGCCAAGGACATGCTGGTCAGGCAGATACGAGACGCCGCTTACCTGCTCGAAATGCCCAATCCACGACGGCGGCATCTCCACCACCTGCCCGCCGTAGGACTGATAGGCCACGCGGTAAATGCCGATGTCCCGCAAAAAAGTCTCCCCTGCTGGTATCGGGACGACTTCTTGCGCCATGGCGCTCATTGCGATCATCACCGCCGACGTGAGAGTCAAAAACAAGAGCATACGCACTGCTCCTCAACTCCTTCACCGAACCGCAAGGATGTTGTCTGGGGGAAACCTTTTGAAAAGGCTTCTGCCCCAGGCCCCCTTCCCAAACTTTCTCATGCTGTTTCCGCCGCGTCGGCCGCCTGGGAGAGGGGCATCCGCGGCGGAGCCAGGCGTGCCCCTTCGCCGCGGCTGTAAGGGTGGCTACCTTTGGCCGGCAGTGCTTCTAAACTCCAGTACTGCCGTCTGCCACGGCCGGAGTGCAACCCGCAGGCGGCGGCTCGTGTCCAACCGAAAGTCCTCGCAACTCACGATGTCTTTCACAACGCGGCCTGGCGGAAGAGCGCGTGCAAGCTCCCCGGTCAGGGTGACCATCGCCGTAGCCGGCACGTAAGAAGGATTATGGACCGCGAGGTAAGTGTTTCCACGCGCCGGGCTGCCGTAGCGCTCGACGATAACGTGGGAGGGTTCGACCCGGGCCTCCGGTATCGGCTCCCATCCCGCCTGCGCCAGCGCCCGAAAGATCGGCACGTACTTGCGCAGAAGCGGCCGGATTGACTCAAAGCACGCCGGATCACCGCCGTTGCCAGTACCAGGCCAGACGCAGTATATCAAATTCCGGTGTATCCCTCGCTCCTTTTCCTCGAGGGAGAAATCGTTCTTGAGGTAGGCATAGTTCATGTGGCTGAGGGGTTTGCGGTATGCGAGGGCTCGACAGAAGCTCAGCTTTTCGGCTCCGTGGAAAATCTCCAGGTCGCCACCTTCTCCCACGCCCAGGACGTCAATCAGATGTGCAACGAAGGCGTGTGCGTAGGGAAAAGTGTTGGCCAGCGTCGTTTTGGCGCGCGAGTGCATGGCGTCACAGATGGCCTTGTAAAGCTCGTAATGAGCAAAGCCAGCTAGCTGGCAGGGCGCCTCGGCCTGGAAGCTCGGCA
>JANZZA010000344.1 GCA_026419655.1 Armatimonadota bacterium
ATATAGGGCGGGAAGGCGTAAATAATGTCGCCCTTGGGCTGGCCATCAATGTCAATGAGGCCCCAGGGCCGCAGGAAAGGCTTTATATAATCTGGGTCGCTGGTGCCGATGAAGTAGCCGTCGAGGAGGAAGCCGCGAAGGTTGCCCCGCTCGTCGTACTGGGGCATGGCCCGATCAGCCCATCCGCGCCCGCCCCAGTGGTCGTTGAGCACGAAAAACCGCGCCCCGCAAACCCATTTAGGGTCGTACATTCCTGGCCGCGGGGTGGTGAGATTACGCCAGCCGTCGAGCACGGCCTGCCGATAATGCTCGATTTCCTGGGGCTTGTATGGCCGCGGGCCGCGCCGCCAGGCAGGGTCGCGGTCAATGCTCTCGGGCAGAGGGAAAGCCGACCAGCCTTCCGTCAGGATGATGGGAATATCCGGGTCGCCGCGAAAGACCATTTCCACGTGAGCTTCGACTACCTGCTCCATATCCACGTGGGCGCCCCGCGGCCCATAGGCATGAATGGCGAGAATCTCGAAGTTGCCCTTGGCGCCGGCAACGTACAGGGCGCCCACGTGATTGCGGTCGGAATAGCACAGGTTGCCAATGATGAGTTTATTGTCGGGATGTGCCCGCTTCATCCCCGCATGGACAGCCTTTATCGGGTCAACGTAGTAGAAGTGCCAGTCAGGGAAGTGGGGCCTGTACGTTCCTGGTGCTACGAGGTCGCGCTCATTTCCGCCAGTCTCAAAAAGGCTGACGCCGAACCTCTTGCGGGCGAAACGGCAAGCGGCCTCTGCCCAGCGCTCAAGGAGCCGGTTATAGCGAGGGATGTCGGTGAAGCGGAACTTCTCGGCCCACGGGTTGCCGAAAAAGTCGAGGTAGCAGATGACGTATTTTTGCGTCAGCTCCTCACGGTCTGGGCGGACGAGGGAAAAGTCGTATTGAGACGGGCCATCGCCGGGGTCGGTTGGCTCCGTATCGGCCCAGCGGATTGTGAAGCCGCCCGTGTTGCAGCCCGTCATGCGGATATAGCGCCTGCGGACGGCGCGCGGCGGCCCCTGGTCGTCTCCCGGCTCGCCCGGGTCCACTCCTGGAGCAACGAAGGAGAGCATGAAACCCTCGGGCACAGTGCCGCGGCGGGGCTTGTCGGCGGGCCCCGGAGCCCGAGCCCCCTGGCCCAGGCCAGCACCTCTTCCCGCTTGCCCTGCACGGCTCACCCACGCCTTGGGCCGCGCGCGAAAGGCTTCGTAGCTGGGCCTGGGAGCTATCTTCAGTGCCTGCCGGTCACGCGAGCACAGGCCGAAATCATGCCCCGTGGCGTCGTCGGACTCGGGCAGGTCCGTCAGGCAAAGATAGTTGGCCTGAAAGACCATGTGCCAGCGCGGCCTCGCAAGCTCCGTCAGGACCGCCCGCAGCTTTTCGGCCTTGGCCTGCTCATCCCGCGTATTCCAGCCGTACTCATTGACCCAGATTTTCTTATGGGCGTCGCCGTGGCGCACGAGAACG
>JANZZA010000397.1 GCA_026419655.1 Armatimonadota bacterium
CGTATGTATGGACCCAGAAAGTGGCGAGGAAGTACGACAGATAGTTCAGCGGCGCCGCAGCGAAATCCGCGCACCGGCTGGCGCCGAACGACTGCTGATAAAGCTTTTTCGCGACGCCTACCTTGTTGACGCCTTGCCTGTCCTCGTTGGTTCTGAGGCAAACACCGGTCAGTCAACTGGGCGAGGGTGAGCCAGGCTGGGCCCGGCGAGCCTATAAATGCCGCCGGGGTTGTCGTGAAGAGACAATCCTGGAGGAAACTGCTGCAAGGGTCGCTTTGGCGCCTCCCAAACGCGGTCGCAGGTAGCGGGTTGGCCGCAGGGAGGCGTACACCCTCTTCCCTCCCCACAAATCAGTACAAATCAGTACCCGCCCTCGCAACAGCACGGATAGGGCTTATAGCCACGCGCACTTGTTGGTGGGCGCGGAGGGACTCGAACCCTCACGGGGAGGTCCCACGGGATCCTAAGTCCCGCGCGTCTGCCAGTTCCGCCACGCGCCCGAAAGGGATTTTACCACATCAGCGGCCCCGCGTCCTCGGCTGCCTGGCTACGCCGCGCAGAGCAGGAGACCTTCGGTGCACGGTCCGTTTATGTATGACTTTAGGGCGAAGGCGGCAAGAAAAATAATGGTGCGCCGTGCAGGATTCGAACCTGCGACCTTGGGATTAAGAGTCCCCTGCTCTGCCACTGAGCTAACGGCGCACGTACTAGGCGGGGCCAGCCGGAATGGCGCGCCCGGAGGGATTCGAACCCCCGACCCTCGGATCCGAAGTCCGATGCTCTATCCCGCTGAGCTACGGGCGCGTCCAGGGGCGGCCTGAAGCAAGATTTCGCCAAGATTTTTCTCGCGCGTGCAGCTCTTCGCCGCCAATCTTCCCGTTGCCTTTTGACGGTTAGTGGCCACGCTGCTGGGGGCGCTCCAGAAGCAGGCCGCCGCGAATCTCCGCGCTCTCTGTGTTTGGCTGGTGGGGTGGGCGAGGGGACTCGAACCCCCAACCCCTGGAGCCACAGTCCAGTGCTCTATCCCGTTGAGCTACGCCCACCATGCAGCAAACCATCTAAGGATTTGGCGCGCCCGGAGGGATTCGAACCCCCGACCCTCGGCTTAGAAGGCCGCTGCTCTATCCCCTGAGCTACGGGCGCTCGACCCAGGGCAGCCTGCTTCTGGAGCGGGCGACGGGATTCGAACCCGCGACCCTCGGCTTGGAAGGCCGATGCTCTACCGTCTGAGCTACACCCGCTCGCGATTTGACAAAGCTCACAGGAAAATATGGTCGGGGCGGGCAGACTCGAACTGCCGACCTCATGGTCCCAAACCATGCGCTCTAGCCAACTGAGCTACGCCCCGAGCGTACCGTGATTATACCCGTTAGCCCGCACTCGGTCAACGCGGCGGGCGGCTGACGGTCGTGACAGCGTGATTCTCCGATGCCCCGCCCGGCCTCCCTAATCGGGCTTGAACTCTATCACCGAGACGACGACGTTCGCGCTGTCGCGGGCGTTTTCGATGCGGATAGGGACCTCGCCAAAGGCCGTATCTTCGGGCGTTAAGCGCACCTCCAGCCACCGCCCCTGGACGAAGTCGGAGAACACGCCCAGGTCGTGGCGGCCAACGAAGATGCGCTGGCGCCGCCCCCCGCAGAAATTGTCGCCGTCGAGAATGTACAGCCGCAGCAGGCCGCTCACCCGCCGGGGCGTGATGAGCTTGATACGCAGGTCTTCCCAGCTCGCCCAGCAGTGCTTCAGCGGCGCCTGTGGCCACAGGTTCTGCGTGTCGTAGAAGCGATAGCCCTTTTCCAAGATGCAATCGTAGCCGTCGGCGAGCCAGAGGTCCTCTCGGTCGGGATGGCCCAGGAAGCACTGAACGGCCAGGCCAGCCGCGCGAGCAGCGGCGGATCGGGCTTCCAGGGCGCGGAGCTGGTCGGCATCGGGAGAAGGCTTTCGCAGGCGATACCGCGGCACTGCCGGCAACGGCGCGTGCGGCTCGGTCTGATACCAGTAGCAGCAGCTCGAGAACTCCAGCGGGAATTCCGGCTTGCTGAAGATTTCGCGAAAGAAGGGCGCTTCACGTTTGCCGAAGCCTATCGCCACGCGCAGGCTCTTCTGAAACGGGATAGAGTCGTGGATGAAAAAGCGATATGCAGCCGCTCCCTTGTAAAAGGGCGCCCAGCCGGTATAGGGGAAGAAATTGGCTGTCTCTGGGAACCCAAAGGAGAATCCAAAGGCGTCTTCGAGACCCATAAGCTCGATAGATGGCTCCCGCTCGTCGTCCACATAGAACTTGGCATTCTCGTCCACAGGATAGCCGGCATCGTTGGGCGGCAGGCCGCGGACCGTGACATTCCAGCCGATGAACTTACCCCGGCCACGGGCCTGGAGAGCAATGTAGTCCCGCCGGCCAAGCAGTAGCTTTTCCTGACGCCAGCAGGCATGGAAATATGCCAGGCGGTCGTCCCAGGTCTTCAGCGGCCGCCACAGGCAGTAAAAATAGCACGACGCCGGCCCGACACCATCGTGCTCTAGCTCCAGCCGCGCCCGCCGGCGGAAGGGCATCGCAAAGTAGGCATTCCACCCGCGCCGCTTGTTCACCACGGCCGTGTCAACGCGCTCCATCACGCCATCAGGGTCGCAGAAGAAGTCCACCAGGGGCACCTCGACGCTGGGCCGCTGTTCGTCGTCCCACCAGATGCGAAACACGCTGCTGCGGTCGAGCTTAAGACTTTCGGGCATTGCGAAATGCAGCATTACAATGACGCCCGGCCCGTGGATGTCGGCGAGCGTTACCTTCCGCGTTGTCAACTGCCGCTCCACGGGCACCTCGCCCCAAAGGGCATTCTCCATTCGCAGGGGCCCCTCTTCAAGCACCGGAAGAGACGCGGGCCCAGGCAGCGCCGCCAGTGCCGGCAAACAAAACGACGCCGGCCCGTGGCCTACCGTAGCCGCAAAGAGAATGTGTACCAGCAACAAGGTCAGCTCACCTCGCACCAGTCGCGTGGATGTGGAGGGCTATGCTCCAACGGGCGATAAAAGCTGAAAAGTCTCTTTCTCTAGGGGAAACCCTTTGAAAAGGGTTGTCCCCCAGACCCCCTTCCCAAACTTTTCCGTGCTGTTTTTAGGCCGGCGGGATTTCGGCTGCGTCCTTCATGTCTCGCCCGCTGAGCAGCTTCACGCATGCGGGTCGTGCGTCCGCTGGCAAGCTTGCCAAATCGAGGCGGTTCTCCCCGACCTGCGCTGGCGCCGTGAGGTAACGCCATCCTTCGGCGCTGCAGACCACCAGCGTGGCATCGAGGAATGCCCTGGCCACCGTCACCGTCAGGGACATGCCGTCGCGCTCAACTTTCAGCAGACTCGGCAATTGCGCGACGCAAAGGACGGCGTCCCGCGGCAGGTAACCGGCAACGACGGTCCTGTCGCCGGTTCTCCGCGGCACAATCTCTCGTGCGCGGAGAAGATCGAAAAGGTGCTCGTCTGCTCCCAGGTCCACCTCCAGCAGCGGCCCAGCAACCGTATGGCCGGCAGCGTTGTACAGGTGGTAAATGGTTTTGTCTCGCCCGGCAAAACGGTTAGCGTACACGTACCGCGCAAGGGTCGGAATGAGCGGCTCGCAGTCCCGGCTCTGGTAAGCATCCTCGTTTTCGCAATAGGCCATGTAAATGGGCCGCGGGAGCATACTGCCGAAGGACTCCACGGCATTCCAGAACTTTTTGTTGTGAATAACTTCGCGGCCGCTGTACTCGAGCTCGTAGGCCTTGCACTCCGGGAAGAAGAAGCGCTGAAGATTGCACTCCAGGGGCCGCAAAGGCGTCGCCTGCACGGATAGGTCATAGGTTATGCAGCCCTCGATGAACTGTAGCAGATAGTCGTAGCCAGGATGCTCAGTGGTCAGTACCAGGGCCGGATTGACCTCATCCATGGCGGCACGCACAAGACGCGTCGTCTCGGCGATGGCCTTCTGCCATTGGGAGACACCGCGCTCAGCGAAGGTATGCTGGTGGCGCGTGCTGAAGCAGGCCCAGCCGGCGTGGCCGTACTCGTCCAGGCGCAGGCCATCGGCGCCCGTCTCGACCATGACGCGCTTCATCGTCTCCGCCACCCACTGGCGATATTCCTCAACATCGTGGCAGGGCGTCCACTGGTCGTAGGGTGTCACATACTTGCCATCTGGCCCGACCACGCACAGCTCCTCGCCCCACCGCTGGCCGGTTTTGCTTGAGGCGTCGCAGCGGATGGGGTCGGTGTAAAGCGTGACCAG
>JANZZA010000404.1 GCA_026419655.1 Armatimonadota bacterium
GAAGGTCCGCCGGAACGCAACCAGTATCCCATCCTTTTCGGCACTCACCAGCCCGACTGGCAGAAGGGCCAGAGGCATCTGTTGACGCTATCCTGGGGCGACCAACTGGCCATTTACGTGGACGGGAAGCTCCAGGGCGCCGGGCCATACCGCGGCACGCGCCCGACTCCTCTCGCCGGCGCAATGCTGGAGTTCAGGGGCGAGTTTGCCCTTGACGCGATAAAGATTACCGACCAGCCCTACGTGGAGGGCGCAGAAATACTTCCCGTCGCCGATGAGCACACTTTGCTGCTTGACACCTTTTCCCGCATCGAGGGCCGCGAGACGCGACCAGAGCGCAGCGCCGGCGGAGCGGGCGGTCAGCTTATCGGGACCTTCACACTCGAGCAGGGCCAGTGGGGGCAGGAGCTTGTTTTCCCGGAGATACCGGCCGGGCCGAAGGGCGTCAATGTGTATTACACGGTGCGGGAGCTGAGCAACCACGTGGTGGAGATGTGGGCACTGCGGAGCCTGGGCGACGAAATTTTCGTGCCGGCGGTCAGGTGGCGTTTCAAGATAGGCGACGTGGTGGCCGGCGAATCCGGCGGCGGTTATCCGTGGCTCCAGGAGCATCTGGTCAGCGGCTATGTCCCGGCCTGGCGCCAGCCTCTCTGGGACGATGACCACGACGCCGCCATCCTCACCCAGGGCCTCTCCCGCTGGCATAACTACTACGTCGAGGGACTGCGCTGGCTGATGGAAAACACGGGCGTGGACGGGCTTTACCTGGACGGCATAGGCTACGACCGGGAGATAATGAAGCGCGTGAGGAAGGTAATGTACCGCGCCAACCCAGAGAGCCGCATAAACTTCCACGGCGGCAACGATTACGACTTCTTCGACCGCCGCATAAGCGTGGCTAACCGCAATCTGGAGCACTTCCCATATATCTCGAACCTGTGGTTTGGCGAGTTCTTCGACTACAACCGTTCGCCTGACTACTGGCTGGTGGAGATTTCAGGGATACCTTTCGGCCTGACGAGCGAGATGCTGGAATACGGCACGGGCGGCAATCCGTACCGCGGCATGGTTTACGGCATGACGGGCCGCCTGCATCCGTCGGCGCCGTACATGTGGCGGTTCTGGGACGAGTTTGGCATCCAGGACGCTGAGTGGATAGGCTACTGGTCGCCCAGGTGCCCGGTGAAGACAGACCATCCGGGCGTCTTGGCGACGGCCTACGTAAAGCCTGGCAAGACGCTGATTGCTCTGGCCCACTGGCCGGCCCAAGGCGAGAGACCCCAGGCCACGGCGGAGAGAGCTATCGCGCGGCCGACGATTGACGGAGAGCTTTCGCCGGGCGAGTGGGATAACGCGGCACGGCTGACCAATTTCACCCTCCTGGGAAGCGACAACGTACGCGGCACGCCCACGGAAGCTTACGTAACCTGGGACGACGAGCGATTGTACCTGGCCTTCCGCTGCACGCAGATGGGCGGGGCACCCAGAGCCGCTGCCCGCGAGCGCGACGGCCTGGTCTACGAGGACGACGCCGTGGAATTTTTCATCCAGCCTGAGCTGGATACGCAGCGGTACTTCCAATTTGTGGGCAACAGCGCCGGGATGATTTTCGACGGCGAGGTACAGGACCCGCGCTGGAACGCAGATTGGGAGTATCGGGCGAAGGTTGGCGATGGGTACTGGCAGGGGGAGGTGAGTGTGAGGTGGCATGCTTTGGGGATGTCGCCGCCAAAGGATGGACAGGTGATTGGCTTCAACGTGTGCCGCGACCAGGTGGTGCCGACGAAACAATGGATGTCCTGGGCGCCCCTCAGCGGCCTCTACCACGACCCAGGCCGGTTTGGGCGGCTGGTTCTGACGGCCGCCGGGCCATCAACGCGCGAGGAGCCGTACTCGGGTAACCCGCAGCCAATCCGCGTCCGCCTTATCGTTGACTGGAAGGCTCTCGGCCTGGACCCATCGCGCGTGCGCTTGAGCGCACCCTACATCATGCACTTCCAGACCAGGGCCACTTTCAGGCCAGACGAAGAGATACCCATTGAGCCATCCAAGGGGTGGTTGCTGGTCGCCCAGGAAGAATGATTTCAAGTTTGCAGGCTCGTTTGCCGGGTTTGCCTGTATCGCGGTGGCCGTCGCATGAAAAAGCTTGGGGAAGGGGCCTTCGGGAAAAAAACCCTTCGAGGGCATCCCCGCAGTGCAGGGCGGCCTTTTCTTCAGGCAAAAACCGGGTTTCCCTGCGGACCTTTTTTCGAAAATGCATGTGCTTCGTGGGCGAGACGCGCGGCCACTATGGCCTGCGGGGCAGCTATGGCAGGCTGCCTTCTGTGGGGGCTAACTTTTTCAGGCGGGCCGGATTTTAGGACACGTTGAAGGAGGCTTTGGGGTGGTCCATGTGGTGGTTGCAGTGCCAGATCAGTGCCGGCGTATAGGTGTGCGCCCGCGCCTCAAAATCCGGCCCGCTACAGTCCAGAAAGGCTGGTAAAAGAGTCTGGGGAACAACTCTTTTGGGAAGGGGCTTCCCCCAGATAAAGCCCTTTTCAGGACATTCACCGCTGCCCTGCCGCGTGAGCCTGATAGCGGGCGAGGACGTCTTGAACCGGCCCGTCCATGACCAGGCGCCCTTCATCGAGCCACAGGGCCCGTTCACACAGCTCCCGCACCTGCTCCAGGACGTGGGATACGAACACCAGCGCGCAGCCGTCCCGGCGCATCTGTCGGATGCGCTGGTAGCAGGCCTGGTGGAATTCCTGGTCGAGCGCGGCCAGCACCTCGTCAATGAGGAAAACGTCTGGGTAGAGATGCGCCGCCACCGAAAATCCCAGCCGCGTTGCCTGCCCGCGTGAGTAGGTGCGCACGGGCGCCTCTATGTACGAGTCAGCGTCAGCGAAGGCCACGATGTCGTCCAACCGTACCAGGGCTTCTTTGCGCGTCATGCCCAGCGCCAGGGCTTGCAAAAGGGCGTTCTCGTAGCCCGTCAGGTCAGGATGGAAGGCTATGGTGGCTTCCAGGAGAGCGCAGACGCGGCCCCTTACGTGTGCCTCGCCCCTGGTGGGCCTCAACACGCGCGCGATTATGCCCAGAAGCGTGGTTTTCCCTGAACCGTTCGGCCCAATCACGGCCACAGCTTCCCCTGGCGCCACATCGAAGGTCACGTCCTGCAGCGCCCAGGCGCCCTCCGCAGCCGCACGGCGGCCTGTTAGTCGTCCCACCACGGCTGTCTTAAGGGACCGGGCCCGTGTCAGGCTCATGTAGCGCTTCCACACACCCCGCGCCTGTATCGCCAGCTCGCCTGCCATCACAGCACCTCTGGAAACTGCCATTCCCGTCGGCGGAAATACCATGCCCCCAGGGCCAGGCACACCGCTCCGAAAACCGCCGCTGCAACCACGTACTCCCACGATGGTATCTGCTTCATGATGATGATGGACCGAAATCCCTCGCATACCACGGCCAGCGGGTTAAGCATCACCCACGGCCGCAGGTGCTCGGGCGCCCACTGTACCGGCCAGATTACGGGCGTGAGAAAGAAAAAGGCAGCGATGAGGTTACTGAGGATGTATTCCACGTCGTGGTAGAAGGTGTGCAGGGCAGAGGCCAAGAGAGCAATACCCGAAGTTATCACAAGCTCAATGAGCAGAAGCACGAAGAGAAAGAGGAAGCTCACGTGAAAACGGACGGGAATGATCAGGAGTATGGCGACGAGGACGATTAGCGACATGCACAGGTGAAAGAAGCAGCTTGCCACAATGGAAAGCGGTAGCACCTGGCGCGGGAAGGCCATGCTCTTGACCATGCCCCGTGACAAAAGCACGGAGTTGCACGCGGTGAGCACCGACTGCTGGAAAAAAGTCCACGGCAGAAGCGCGCACAGGAAATTGACCGAATAGTTGGGCGTGGGGTTGTGCCACAGGTACTTCACGACGACCGTCATGAGCACGACCTGGTATAGCGGGGTGACCAGTGACCAGAAAAACCCCAAGAACGACCGCCTGTAGCGGATTTTTATCTCCTTGGCAGTGAGAGCCAGGAGCAGGTCGCGTGCGCGCCAGGTTTCGGCGATTAGTGCCAACATGCGGTAGGTCAGCAAAGCGCAATGCTATTCGTTGGACTGGCAGGGCTACTATAGCTGCCGGTCTTCAGCACCGCAAGCTTGTGGCCAATGGTCCACAGTGGCTGTGCTTGGGCAGCGCTTGCGGCGCCTTCTGTGCCCGCTAGATGGGGAACCTCGTTCCCCCGGACCTCTTGCGCCGGAAAGGCAGGCGCCAGGTATTGGGCGGGTTTCGTCTGACCACTGCGCCGGCAGGAGTGGACAGCCACAGTGGGGCAGAACTCGTGGAAGACGCCTGTAGCGTCCATCGCGCTGGTAACGGGGCCGGTCGGAATTACAGAGCTCTTTGAAGGTATTTCTATGGCCCACCGCGCGAGCGCCAAGGCCAGCTAGCAGAGCAGAACTCCCTAAGGAGACTGCTGCAAAAGTTGGTGTCGGCTAGTGCAGGGCGAAGAAAGTGTAGAAGCCTGCTCGCTCGACCTTTCACCAGCGCGCTCCTGGTGGCCAGGAGGGCCACCTCTGCAACAGTCTCCTAAGCGTAATTTCTATTGTCCATTGCACGGGTGCCGGAGCTAGCCAGCGGGGCAGAACTTCCCGGAGGTGTCCTTTTCGTCCACTGCAGGGGCGCCGGGGTCAGGCAGCAGCGCAAAACCCTTTACAGGCACCTCTGTCGTCCATCGCACAAGTGCCCGGGGCGAGCCTGCAGGCCAGAATTCGTCAAAGGTAGCTCTCTCGTCCATGGCACGGGTGCCAGGACAAGCCAACGGCGATATAAGGCTGGACCCGTGCCAGCCTGCGGCAAGCTGCGCGTTCTACTCGGTGGGCAACTCGAAAGCGACGTGCCAAAACCTGTTTTCCCGCACATTGGGGTTGTCTTCGCGCGGGTGGAAGCTGGCGGCGTAAAGGTGGACGGTGTCGCCG
>JANZZA010000444.1 GCA_026419655.1 Armatimonadota bacterium
CGGCCACGAGGCCGTCGTTACGAAGGGTGGGCTTATGCGACTGGACGGCACTCTGGAGGTAAGGTTTCTCTATCGCAGCGGCATCCATTCCGTCATGGTCGCTCCTGACGCACCTGCCGATGCCGTGAGGCAAGCTATCGCGGACCGCCTGAGTACGCTTGACGAAGCCCTCGACCTGGCTGAGCTTGTCGGCGCGGAGGTCGAGACCTGATGCCTACCAAGTACTGGGACTACGCCAATGGTAACGACACGACAGGCAACGGGTCGCCCAGCAACCCGTACAAGACTCTGTACAAGGCCAGCCTGGAAGCAGGAGTAGGGAGCGAAGTACGTTGCGCCGGTCAGCCGCTGGTCAGCCTTGGCACAGCTACCTGGACGCAGGGCAGCACAACTGTAACCTTCCAGAGTGCGCCCCCGCTGTCGGTGGGTGATTATATTCGGCCAAACCTGAGCGACTGCCCTGCTTATCGCGTAAGCGGGGTCACTGGGACAACCGTGACCCTCGCGTGGGCATGGAGAGGCCCCAGCGGCTCCTATACCACCTCCAAGATCCCTCTCTATGTGCTTTCGGAGAAGCAGATAACCGGGGCGGATAACCAGGCCTTTACCTTTGGCTGGCGGTTGAGCGACGAGAGCCAGCCAGCGGATTACGTGTCGGCATTCAAGATACCTAGCGGCGGTGGCTTTCATGGTTTCGAGGTTGCTCACTCTGGGGTCTGGCGCTGCAACGGCCGCTTCCTTGTCCTTGGACATGGGGCCGCAAACAATGGAGTCTTCATCCAGACGCCGGTGAAGGTCCACCTCCAGGGCCTGCTCGACCTGACAGACTGGTCTTACGGCATGTTCGTCAACCGATCAGTCAACACCGCACAGGCTGTGGTGTACGCGGATAAGATTACATGTGCTTACAATGCACGAGTTGTTGCTGTAAGCAACTCTACTCTTTTCTGCCGCGAAGTAATCGTACACAACAATCTGGGTGGCACTCAGATTCTCGGCACCTCTGGATTGGTCTGGTGCCACCGCCTGACAGCCCTGGGTGGAGCCAACAACCCTGTATCCATGACCGGGCCGGGGGCTGCGGCCGTCGGTACTCTGGACTGGCAGCGTAGCGACGTGGCACCGCAAATCGTGGTCAAGAACGGTGCCGTTGTGACCGTGGGGTATCTCAGCTCGCCTGTGGCGCCATCCCTTAGCAGTGAATCCACGGTCATTATAGGGGGGCCGGCCACCCGCTGGTGCTATAAGCACGGTGAAACAGGCATAGCGGACAAAGTAACAGGACGCGGCGGCACGGGCTATGGCCTCCGCATTGACTCGACCAACCACGTAGTTCCCTTCATGCTGCCCTTCCAGTTCACCGTATCGGCCGGCACACCCATTACCCTGTCTTGCTATGCCTATTACACGGGTACCCAGGGCGCACCGGAAGTATGGTGGGATTTGCTGGACGGACAGGGCAGCTATGTTGGGCGAAAGTACATCAGCTTGCCCCAGGGGACAGGCTGGTCGGACGCTCAACAGCTCAGCGTGACTTTCGACGAACTGCCCGCCCAGACTGGAATGGCAGTTGCCTTGCTGTGTGTGCGAGACAGCGGCGGAGACGCAATCTCCTATTTCGACGATTTCTCTTTATCCACGGGCGCCGGTGACCTGAACACGCTGAGCCTCGACACGCACGGCGCCGAGCTGCTTCTCCAAAAGGCCGCGACAGGCGGTGCAGTAGCCTTCCCCCTCGGCCTGTGAGGTGATGAAACATGGTCGGAGAAGATTACAGGGCGGGCACAAGCTACAAGTTTCGGGTGCCCCTGCGCGATACCACAGGCGCCCTCCAAAGCGGCAAGACAGCAACAGTTACAGTCTACCTCCCCAACGACGGCACGGACCCCAGCCCGCCGACTGTGAGCGAACTGGGCAGCTCCGGCATTTACGGCTTCTCATACGCACCGGCCACTGCAGGCGCATACACCTTTAGAGTGGCCGCCACCGGATGCCTGCCCGTGGTGTGGACAATACAGGTGCGCAGCTTGAGCCGCGACGAGCTGGCGCGCGAGAGCGGCGGCAATCTGGCCGCCGTGCGCGGCGCCACGGACGCCTACCTGGACGCAGCAGTCTCCTCCCGCGCCCCCGCCGCCACCGCGCTCAGCAACCTTGTCTGGACCGACGCGCGCGCCGGGAGACTGGATAACCTCGACGCCACTGTTTCTTCTCGCGCACCGGCGGCCACGGCACTAAGCACCACCACCTGGACGGATGCCAGGGCGGCCAGGCTGGATAACCTGGATGCGACAGTGTCCTCTCGCGCCCCGGCCGGGGAGTACGACGAGGAGCTTGCACGTCTCGATGTGCCGGTCAGCACGCGGGCCCCTGCGGGAGAATACGACGAGGAGATGGCGCGGCTGGACGTGCCTGTGAGTTCTCGGGCGCCGGCGGGGGAGTACGACGTGCAGATGGCGCGGCTGGACGTGGCGGTAAGCAGCCGTGCGCCGGCTGGCGAATATGACGAGCAAATGAGCCGCCTGGATGTGGCCGTGAGCAGCCGCGCACCAGCAGCCACGGCCCTGAGCAAGGAGACCTGGACGGATGCCCGGGCGGCGGCGCTGGACAACCTGGACGCAGCCGTCAGCAGCCGGGCGGAACCCGGCGATGCAATGAGCCTGACGGCACCGGAGCGCGCAGCCATTGCTGACGCCGTGCTTGACGAGGATGTGCAGGTCGCGCCCGCGGAAGCAACAACCCTTCGCGCCGCCGCTAAAGCCGCCTGGGCCCAGGGCTTCGGCAAGTGGGTGCTAAGCGGCAGAACCCTGACCCTCTACGGCCCCGACGGCACAACGCCCGTGCGCGTATTCACCCTCGACGACCCCGACAGCCCAACGGAGCGCGTGCCGGAATGAGTACGGTAATAATCCAGGGCCTCAAGAGCCGGCGGCTCGTGGCACAGGGCTACGGGTATCTCGTAGGTCCGCCAGGTCCCCAGAACCCCCTGGTAATGCTGCTCCGTCACCTGCCCGCCGCCGTCAACATCCGCCTCACCCGCGCCACCGTCGCCGTCAGCCACGAGCCAGCGCGAATCCAGACGCGGTAGCAAGCCCGCCATTGCCCCACAAGGCAGCGTCGCCCCAATGCAGGCCGCACTCCGATTCTGGGGGACACTGCGATTCTGGGGGAAACCCTTTAAAAAGGGTTCTCCCCCAGACCCCCTTCCCAAACTTTTTTACCCTCCCTGCGGAGATAGCAGCCGCCGTGGTGTTAGAGCACGCCAGGGCATGGGCCGCGCCCGCAAATGCCAACCCCGCCAGCCCAGAGGGAAGTCACAATGACCTACCAGGTGGACTTCAATGACCTGCCTGTCCAGCAGCCCTTCCGCGTCATGCAAGGGGACACCTACTGCCAGCCCTATGAGCTGTGGCTCAACGACCAGCCCCTGAGCCTTATGGGCGCCACCATCCGCCTGGCCGTCCGCCGCTCGCCCGCAAAAGGCACCCTTGTCGTCAACCGGACCATCACCGCCGACGATGCACCAGCCGGCAAATTCACCGTGCTTGTCACGGGTGCCGAGACTGCCCAAATGCTGGGCGAGTATTACTACGAAGTCCAGATAGACTGGCCCCAGGGCAGCGAGCCTTTCCCTGGCGGCTGTACCAAAACCATCGTGGCCGGGCCAATGACCGTGCGCGAGGATGTGCTCCACTGAGGTGAGGGCCGTGCTCGCCGACGACCTGCAGCACGCCGCTATCTGCGAATGGAACGGTATCCTCTACGCCGCGGGCTGGCAGGACGGGGCCGTGTGGTTCGAGTACAGCGAAGACGGCGGCGCCAGCAAGGCAGAAATCCCCGGCGTCGGCCTGCGCGCTCTTGTCTGCGAAGCCGACGAACAACAGCCCGCCATTGAAGTACTCGTGACCGGGGAACTGGTCGTCGCCATAGACCGCGCCGGCCGCGTCGAAACATGGTACAGCACCAACCAGGGCGCTACCTGGCAGCCCGCCGCTTAGGATGGACAGGCACCGCGCACCGGATAAGGGGGGACTGCTGTCCCCCCTGCGACCCCCCTGCTGGGGGAACCCAGTTCCCCCAGACCCCCTGTTCCTGCAAAGGCGCAAAGGCGACGGTAAGGGGCGGGGGTGCAGGGGGAACCCCGCTTTTTGCCCAAAGGGGGGTTCCCCCTGCCGGGAAGGGGGTCTGGGGGACAACCCTTCTCAAAGGGTTGCCCCGAGGCAATTGGTTTTCCTGGCTAAGTTTTCCCCGCGTGGCTGTACTCGCGCACTATCCACGGAGGCTGCAGGCCATGCCCCTTATCCGTCCCGCCGCCGAGCTGATAACGGACAATCCCCATGCCGACGGCCTGCTCAGCAAGCACGGCTTCGGCTACGACTGGCGCTTCGAAGCCACCAAGGACGACCGGCC
>JANZZA010000448.1 GCA_026419655.1 Armatimonadota bacterium
TGCTGGAGTGGGTTGAAAAGGCGTGCCGCAAGGGCGTGGACGGGTTCCGAATAGTCGGCGGCGAGTATGCTTCGACCCAGCTAGGGCCTAAGGCTTTTGATGTTCTATGCCGCCAGCCTGACCGCGAACTCGTCAAGCTGATGAAGAGCCATGGCGCCTGGGCTTACTACCACAACCACGGCCCAATCATGCGTTACCTGGACATGATAGTGGACATTGCTCCCCACGCTCTCGACCCCCTAGAGCTGCCGCCCTGGGGCGACTGTGACCCGGCTGCAGCCAAAGCAAGGCTGCGCGGAAAAGTCTGCATCGTCGGCTGTCTGGACGACATGGAAGTTATCGAGAAGCGCAGCGCCGAAGAAGTTAAGGCCATGGGCCGCCGGCTGGTCGAGCAAATCGGGCCGGATGGCTTCTGTCTGGGAGGAACGGCCTCAGGTACCTATACGGAAAAGGGCGCGAGAAACTTTATGGCTTTGCTGGACGTTGTCAAAGAGGCCGCTAAGGCCTGTTAGATGGCCGCAAGCAACTGGGCGGCCAATACTTCCTACGAGGAGTGAACCCCTGTGTCGGACCAGCTCAACATCGCAATGATTGGCTGTGGGGGCATGATGGGCGCCCACGTCAACGGCTTCCGCGAGCTGTGGAACCATGACCTGCGCAACTTCCGCATAGTGGCCTGCTGTGACATCCGCCGCGAAGCCGCCGAGGCCTTCGCGGACCAGATTGCCGACTTTCAGGGTACCAGGCCAGCCGTCTACACCGACGTAGAAACCCTTCTCGCTCAGCAGTCCGACCTGGACGCCTGCGACATTTCCGTCACCCATCGCGAACACCACAAAGTTACGCTACCCTGCCTGCAGGCCGGCAAGCACGTGACCATCGAAAAGCCTCTGGCCATAACCATGCGCGCGGGCAAGCTGATGCTTGATGCCGCCGCCCAGTCCGGAGTTAAGCTCCACGTCGCTGAGAATTACCGCCGGGCGCTTTCGGAGCGCGCCAACAACTGGGCCATCAGGACCGGCCGCATCGGCGAGCCATGGATGGTTTTCTGGATTGACGCTGGCCTGCGCCGCTGGTACTGGACCTGGCGCGAGCACCGCATGGAAGCCGGCGCCGGATGGACCCTCGACGGCGGTGTGCATTTTGCCGACCTCTTCCGCTACCACATCGGCCCCGTCAGCGAAGTCTACGCTGTCACGCGCGCCTTCTGGCCCCATCGCTACCGCGACGAAAAAGACCCGTCTGCTGGCCTCATTGACGTGGATGTCGAGGACGCGATGATTGCCACCCTCAAGTTCGAGGACAGGCCAACTGTGGGCCAGTGGACACTGACTTCCGCCTGTCTGGGGGAGGGCTGGGGCAAGCGGGCGGTCTTTGGCTCCGAAGGGATGCTCGACTGGGGCATGGGCGTGCGCGCCGGCGATGTAGTTCTCTCCCGCGGCGAGCTTGAGGCCGAGTTCCTCGACTCGCTTTCGGAAGAAGAACGCGAAAAATACTTCCCGTGCGGCATCTTCGACACCATCGCCCACGAGCTAAAGGAATTCATTGACGCCGTTCTTTACGACGCCCCGATGGAAACGGACGGCGTTGAGGGCTACAAAGCCGAAGCCATCTGCTACGCAGTCTACGAATCGGCGGCAACGGGGAGGCCAGTCAAGACCGCCGACATCGAAGCCCTCGCCGTCGAGGAATACCAGCGCGACATCAACGAATCCCTCGGCCTGGTCTAGTGGCCAGCGATTACGGCGGCTTCCAGCCTTAAGAGACAACTATTTTCACAAAGACCTTTCCGCGAGACACCGCCTTGCGACTGCGCTGGCGCTCGCCAGCGTGGCCCTAAACAGTGCTTAGACAGTTTGACATTGCCACCTCAGGTAGTTGGCTTCTGGGGCCTGGCGGTCTATTCTTGGCGGCGTAAGGCACAGGAAGGGGGTATAGGTTGTGTGCGAGACCACAGGAAGGCTTCACGATAAGGTGGCGCTGGTCACGGGCGGCGCCCAGGGGTTGGGCGAGGCTCTTTGCCATGCGCTTGCCAAAGAGGGAGCGCATGTGAGTGTGTGCGACCTCAACGAGCAGGGAGCGCTGAAGGTAGCAGAGGAGGTAGCTGCCAATCACGAGGTAAAGACTGTTGGCATTGGCTGCGACGTAACCGACGAAGCCTCGGTGGAGGCCGCCGTGCGTCGCACAGTCGAGGCACTGGGCGGTCTGGATATACTTGTCGCCAACGCCGGCATACTCATTTCCGGCCCCATCACGGACTTTGACGTGCAGGCCTGGCGTAAGGTGATAGACGTCAACCTGGTCGGCTTCATGATTTGCGCCAAGCACGCTGCCAGGGTCATGCTCCAGCGCGGTGGAGGCGTCATCGTGCAGATAAACTCCAAGTCCGGCAAGCGCGGTTCTTACCGCAACAGTGCCTACGCGGCAAGCAAATTCGGTGGCATTGGTCTTGTCCAGTCCCTGGCTCTGGAGTTTGCCACCGACAACATCCGCGTCAACGCGGTCTGCCCTGGCAACCTGCTGGACAGCCCCCTGTGGACGGAAAAGCTGTTCAAGGAATACGCACAGCGCTGGGGCATCAGTGAGGAAGAAGTGCGGCAGAAGTATATTGACCAGGTGCCGATGAAGCGGCCGTGCACCTACAAGGACGTCTGTGATGTCGTTATCTTTCTTTGCAGCGACGAGTCAGCCTACATGACGGGCCAGGCCCTCAACGTGGACGGCGGGCAGACAATGCATTGACACACGAGACCTGTACGGCCAGCCGCCCCACCTCGGGCGCCACTATCTCATCGCCGCCGACTGTGAGCAGACAGTGCATTGACGCAGACGGCACTCCGGAGAGGCCAGGAACTGTCCGCGCGGGGCGTAGGGACTCAAAACCAGGCTTTTTCCGCAGGAGAGCGTTGCAAAGTTCGTCTTGCCCCGCCCCCGGACGTAGTCAAGGGGGAAAGCTGCGGCGTGCAGCGTTGTACGCTTTTTTCCCTCTCGACAAGCCGAGGCCACCTTTTGCAACAGTCCCGCAGGAAACCCGCATGGACCTGAGTATCAAAAGGGCGGCCCCGCAACGGGTCCTTCACGCTCCGTGAAACTTGAA
>JANZZA010000450.1 GCA_026419655.1 Armatimonadota bacterium
AGTGCGTGTGGATGCCGCGAAAGGGACTTCTGCAATGCTCCCCTGTGGATTTCGGTTCCGGCGGCGTGCACGCCTTGGCGGGGCTAGCGAGCGAAGACCTGGATTTCGTCGAGCATAAGCCAGCCCCGGCGCTCGAAACGCAGCCGCACGTAGCGCGCTTCTCGCGGCTCAACCTGAACCTCGAGGAAGCTCACGGCCGGCTGCGGACTCTCCGGCTCTGGCGGTGTCGCCAGCCGGGTCTCCTCGCTCCATGTCTCCGCGTCTTCAGAGGTTGCCACGGCCATGACTGAAGGAAAATACACTCCGCCCGGGCCGCCACCAATGACGTGGGCGCGCACCAGCCACACTTGCGCCGGCCGCAATAGGTCAATAATCACTTGCGGCTCACCCTGGTCCCAACCAACGGCCTTGCTCCACCAGTCGCGCGGCCGCGACACATCCCCATCGGTCAGCTTCACACCGTCGTCCGGATACTTGGCCTCGGCACGAGGCTTAGGCATCAGGTGATATGGACAGCCGAGCCCCACATTCCTCTCGCCTTCGAGGATCTCAACTTCGCTCAGCATCAGCCAGCCGCGCGCTGGAAACTTCAGGCGCACGTATCTGGCAGGCTGGGGCGGGAAATCGAGCCGCAGCCAGGCGAGTTCATTTCGGCCTTCGCCCGCTGGCTCGGAGCGCAGTACCTCTTTCTTCGGCTCACCGTAGGCCAGCAGGCGCCAGTGCTCAGCGTCTTCAGAAGCCCAGGCCTGGATCGTCCGCGGAAACTCGACGGATGCATAGCCGCCGCCCTGACAGTGCACGCGGATGGCATTTATACTGCTCATCCGTGGGAGCTCAATGGTCACCATTGCCGCCTGGTCAAGCCAGCCAACCGTGCGCCCATCCGCAAAACCCGCTTCCGAAAGCACTCCATCGGTCAGCTCGGTCCCGCCGGTGTCGGGATAGCGCGGCTCAAAGTCAGGCGCGACTGCGTAGGGCTTGCCGCGGGCAAGGTCACGCGCAGGCTCAAGAAGAATTTCGTCCCACGCGGCCTGCGCTCCCCAAAGGTCCAGCAATATGTCGTCAGCTTTTGCCGGCCAGCAGGGAATGTGAACCCAATTCTCACCTTGGCCTCTGACCTGAACACGCTCGCTTGCCGCCGTTTCGCTCCCGTTGGCCAGCAAAACTACCTGGGCTGCCGCCGGCCCGTCCCACCAGCCATGTACCGCCACGCTTTCCAGCCACCAGGCCTCGCCCAGCCGGAAACGAACACGGCCGCGACCGGCGCGGAATCGCACCAGCCCGTCGGCGTCGGGCCCCTTAGCTAAGCGGCCATCGGTGAAAACACCAGTGGCTGCTGCCGCGGCACCTGCGGCCAGGTCTCCCTCAATCGTCGCAGGAATGCCCAAAAGAAGCCGCGGCGCGGGGAAGACAACGACTTCTTCTAGGCCTACCGTCGCGCCTGGGGCGCCCTCGATTTCTATTCGCACCTTGCGCG
>JANZZA010000494.1 GCA_026419655.1 Armatimonadota bacterium
TGTACGGTCCGTCGAGGCCCTTGATGCGGTGCCAGAGGATGCGAGGGTGCTGGTTGTCGGTGCCGGGGCGCTGAAGAATGGGCCGGCGCCGTGGGCAGAAAAGCTTGCCCGGTGGGTGGACGCCGGCGGCTGTCTGGTATGCCTCGAGCAAGACGAATATCCCGATGGCTGGCTGCCAGTTGAGGTTGAGATTGATGCGAAACACAGCACGGCGATTGCGTTTCCGAGGGCGGAAGGACATCCCGTGCTGGCAGGGCTTAGCGCGGAAGACCTGCGGTTCTGGCAGCCGGACCATATCGTGGCGCGGAAGACGCTCATCAAGCCAATGCGCGGAAATTTCGTGCCGGTGATTGACGCGGGAGGCATCCGATCGGCCATTGACGATATGAACGGGCTGAGTTGGGCGCCTCTGCTGGAGCTGCCCTATGGGCGCGGTCGGTACATGCTCAGCCAGTTGGTGCTAGTCGAGCGGGCAGGGGTTGAGCCGGCAGCGGACATTTTGCTCAGAAACCTGCTCAACTACGCGGCAGAGGCGCCGCCGCCCGTCAGTAGGCGCGTTGGGTTGCTTGCCGACCCGGATAGCAAGCTGAAGACGGCCCTGGACGGGATGGGGCTGGTGTATGAGAGCCTGCTGGGGGCGGTCAGGGCGGAGCGGCTTGGCGGGCTTGGGCTGGTCATAGCTGGCGGTGGGCCGGAGGCGTGGAGGTCTCTGCGGGAAGGGGCGGCGGCCGTCAAGGAATGGGTAAAGAGCGGCGGGGTGCTGTGGCTGAATGAGCTTGGGCCAGAGCAGGCTGGCCTGGCGGAGGAAATCATCGGCGGGCGGTGTGAACTGGGGCCGGCCGATGCCGAGCCGATGTGGCTTGTCGGCGCCGACCCGCTGACGGCCGGACTTAGCAACCACGAGCTTTACTGGCGCGACCGGCCTATCTGGGACCAGTGGACGGCAATGCGGAAGATAATCGAGTACCAGCCGACGATTGAGGCGACCGGGGCCGTGGTGCTGACTGACCCGCCAGGGCTGGTGAAGGTGCCCGTGGGGCAGGGATGGGTGCTGGTGGACCAGATATTGTGGGCTTCCACGGAGCAGAATCGGGTCGAAGGGCTGAGGATTGCGTCGGTGCTGCTGACTAACCTGGGAGCGGAGCTGGGTCTTTCCAGCTTCAGGGCGGTGGCGCCAGAAAACTTCGCGCCCTTGGACATAAGCAGTTGGTGCAATCTGAGCCTGCGCGGCGACCCGGATGGCGGGTGGATGGGGCACGGGCCGGATGCGCTGGCTGGTTTTCCGACCGGCCGGCAAATGCTTGGTGGGGCGGTGTTTGAGATACCCAGCAGCGAGAAAGCCGTCATCGCGCTGCGCGGCAAGGAAAGACCCAATTATCCAGAGCGCGTGACGGGCATAACTATCGGCGCTAAGGCACGGGCACTGCATTTTCTTCATACCTGCGCGTGGGGATATGGGGGCGGAGAGGCGGCGGCATATATCATCCACTACGAGGACGGCACTTCGGTGCGGGTGCCACTGCATGTAGGCGTCGAGCTGGCGGACTGGTATGTAGAACCAAAGCCTCTGCCCGGCGCTCGGGTGGCCTGGCGCGGATACATAGCTGATAAACCTGGCCCGATTGGCGTCCACGTCATGCGCTGGGTGAATCCTTATCCGGAAAAGCTAATCACCGCGATGGACTTTGTGTCGGCATGTAAGGACCCGGTTCCCGTGCTGATGGCGGTGACAATCGAGAAGTGATGGGCATTGGCACGGAGTGGCCAGCGGGGGGTGGGGGTGATTGCTGTCTCCCCTGTGCCCCCTCCTGGGGGAACCCAGTTTCCCCAGACCCCCTATTTGTGGGAAAGCCTAGGCTTCCCGCCCACCATAGCATAGCCTGGTGTGTGGCAGTGGCCGGCCATGAGGTGATAGAGGCAAATGAGTGCCATGACGGTGCTGTTTGCGACGGCGGCGCTGGCAGGCGCCACCCCTGTTATGCGTCTTGATTTTGCGGAGCCCGGGCCGCATATCGCCGACGTGGCCGGCGCTTTCCCAGCGCTCCTGCACGCCAGCCAGTGGCGCAGGGCAGATGGACCAGTGCCGGAAAGCGCGGCAGTTGTCCTGGCCGAAGGAGAATACATCGAGCTACAAGAGGCCAGAGTGCTGCTTGGCGATGAGGCTCCGGTGGGGAGTTTGTGCCTTTGGGTGCGGCCCGACTTTGACCCGACCTCTCTTCCCGGCGGCATCTGGGAAGGATGGGCCGTCATCGTGTGGCTGCAGAAGAAATCGGGCAATGGCCTGCCGGACGGCTACAACGAAATAGGCCTGGCCCTGCATGGCCCGCGCCTGCTGGCCAAAGCTGCCGGCCCGGAGACGCCAGCGCCCTTCGCCGATATTGCCTGTCCGCTCGAGCAAGGCCGCTGGACCCATCTTGCCATAACCTGGGCGCCCACACGCCGCTGCCTTTACGTTGACGGTGCACTTGTGTCGAAGATAGAAGGCGCTTTCAACGCGCCCCAGCTCGATGATTTCCCCGGCTGCATCGGCTGCCATCCCCCAACACGGCACTGGTTTTTCGCGGGCGCTTTTGCTGACGTGCGGTTGTACAAAGAGGAGCTGAGCCACGAAGAAATACGGGCGATAGCAAGTCCGTGACCTTTGAGAGGCGGGGCATTGTGAAACCGTTTCACTGTGCGTCCGCAGAAAGGCCTGCTACCCAGCAACTTAGCCACGCCAAATAATCTGTTCCTCCCGACATTCGCAGGGGACTGGGTGTGGGAGCGCAGCCATGATGGCGGAGGGGATGGGATTCCACGGCATCTGGGCCTCTGTGGCCCACACGCTCTGCAGCCGTGGGCCTTAGTCCACTCTACCACCGCCCCGTGGCCCGCGAACCGTCGTTTGCGGAGGACCCCAACGCCGAGGAGTTGTTTGGCGGAGGGGGTGGGATTCGAACCCACGAGGCCCTTTCGGGCCCACACGCTCTCCAGGCGTGCGCCTTAGTCCACTCGGCCACCCCTCCGTGGCCCGCAAACCGCCGCTTGCCGAAGACACCAATGCCAGGGAGTTGTTTGGCGGAGGGGGTGGGATTCGAACCCACGAGCGACGGGGTCACCGCCGCCACACGATTTCGAGTCGTGCGCCTTCAACCGCTCGGCCACCCCTCCGCCACCCACCGCATACGCCTGGCGCCCCGGGGCGGAATCGAACCGCCGACCCTCCGCTTAGGAGGCGGATGCTCTGTCCGCTGAGCTACCGGGGCGCGGCCGTCCCATCGCCCACCCGCAGGCTGGAAATATAATGGTACGCCCGCCGCGATTCGAACGCGGGACCTCTGGCTCCGCAGGCCAGCGCTCTATCCAACTGAGCTACGGGCGCACCCTCAACCTTCATTGCTACCCTAAGTATACCGCGATAAGCCCACACCGCAAATAGAAAAATGGTACGCCCGGCGCGATTCGAACGCGCGGCCTTCGGTTCCGGAGACCGACGCTCTATCCAACTGAGCTACGGGCGCACCATACCGGCTCGCACGTAATTCTACCGCGCATCAGCGGCCGCATCAATCTTTCTTGGCTGCTATGGCGGAGAGGGCGGGATTCGAACCCGCGAGGGAGCTGTTCACCCCCTACCCGCTTAGCAGGCGGGTGCCTTCGGCCACTCGGCCACCTCTCCGCCCTTTTCAACAATACCACAACCGCCCAGCGCGAACAAGAGCACTCTAAGGGGAGTATTCGGTTTTCTGAGTATACTGTTGCAAGAGTTTCTGCAGCGCCTTGGAGATGTGATCCGAGTTAAAAGGTAGGACACACAACTTGATACGCTTTTCCAGCCCTGTATCGCCCAACACCGGGCCTTTTGACAGACCACCAGGGTGATTGCGCAC
>JANZZA010000513.1 GCA_026419655.1 Armatimonadota bacterium
GCTGGGATGGAATATACGGCGCCAGCAGAGTACATAGCAGACATGCTTGAGGAGCTGAGCGAGTGGAAGGGAGACCCCACGGACCGTCCTCGCGAAGAGGCTCTGCGGGCGCTGGTGGCCTGCCACGCCGCCATCAAAGCAGGTCAGTCTCTGTCCTACGAAGAAATGCGCCGACTGGTGCGGGAGCTGCTCACTACCAACAGCCCGGCCGTGTGCCCGCACGGCGACCCGATAATCCTGACGCTCTCGGCGCCTGAAATTGACCGCCGCTTCCAGCGCAAGCCGCAGCGAGAGGATTAAGGGAGAGGGGTGGGGCAGGGGCGGAACCATGGGTGGCGCTGGCGCATTGTTGGCGGGGAGGTTTTTGGTTCCCGAGTAATGGCTCTACTCGAAGGGGGAGCGGGGTAAAAAGCAGCGGGACGAAGAATATGGTGCGGAAAGGGAGCGCGAAGAATGAGCAAGTCTATGGTGTGTGCAATCGCGGTGGTTCTCCTGCTTGGCCTGGTGTTGTCCGGGTGTGCTAAGCAGGTCTCGCAGCCTGGCCCAGGTGGTCCACCACCGGCCGGGCAGACCCGATACGGGCAAGCACCACAAGGCCAGGTTTCTGTCGGTCCCCTCGCTGGCAAGCGTATTGGCGTAAGTCTGCTCAACAAGCAGCACGTCTTTTACCAGGACCTGGAGCGGGCCATGCGCGACGCCGCCGCCAAGGAAGGCTGTGAGCTGATCATAGAGTCGGCCGAATTCGATTCCAAGCTCCAGGACGACCAGGTAGACAATTTTATCGTGCAAAAAGTTGACGCCATGATTCTCTGCCCTGCAGACTCGGCCAGCGTCGTCGGGGCAATCGAGAAAGCCAACGCCGCTGGGATTCCGGTGTTCACCTGCGACATCGCGGCCCACGGCGGCAAGGTGGTGGCTCATATCGCATCGGACAATCTCCAGGGCGGCCGCCTCGCCGCTGAGTATCTCGCCAAGCTGCTCAAGGGCAAGGGCAAAGTCCTCGTCATTGACCACCCGGCCGTCGAGTCGGTACAGCTTCGCACCAAGGGCTTCGATGAGGTCATGGCCAAATACCCGGGCATAAAGGTGGTGGCCAAGCAACCTGCTGAAGGCCAGCGCGCCAAGGCCCGGGACGTGATGGAGAATATGTTGCTGGCGCATCCTGACCTGGATGGGGTTTTCGGCATAAACGACGACTCAGCCCTCGGTGCTCTTGCCGCCTGCCGGGCTCATAAGGGTGCCGAGAACATCGTCATCGTCGGCTATGACGCCACCCCTGAAGCTATTGGCGAGATTCTTGCCGGCAGTCAGCTCAAAGCTGATGTTGCCCAGTTTCCCTATAAGATGGGCGTGACCACTATTACCACCATCCGGCGCTATTTCGCCGGTGAGAAAGTGCCCAGCTTTGTGCCCATTCCCGTGGAAATCCTCGACAAGCCGGCCTTCGAAAAACTTAAGGCCGAAGGTAGGCTCAAGCAGATCAATGGCCAGTGGACTCTAGTGCAGGGGTAGGGGGCTGGGAAGTCGTTCGTGTTGACCGGGACTGGTTTGTGCGGTGGGGCAAAAGCGAAATGGTTTTTTGAAGCTGGCGGCAAGCGGCGCGTAGTCCGGCCGCATGAGTAGCCTGCGGCGCATGGTCCGCTGGCGCGGGCGGGTGTGGTGGATGGGGCAGGGAAAAGGGTGGAAAAGCGCCGACGCATAGACCTTTTCAGAGAGTTCTCGTTAGCTAGACCTATCGGCTTTTCGCCTGGGGCAGGGCAGCAAGAATCTGCGAAGACTCCGTAAACTTCTTTCTATGGCCTGTCGGTCTTTGGTGCGGTAAGCCATGTCACCTCATGCCACCACGACTGAGGCCGTCGCACCGGCCCTGGAAGTTCGGGGCGTAAGCAAATTCTTCCCAGGTGTCCAGGCGCTCCGTAACGTGGACTTTACGCTGCGGGCGGGCGAAGTCCATGCTCTGGTGGGCGAAAACGGCGCGGGCAAGTCCACCTTCATCAAAATCCTCCCCGGCGCCCTGCCCAAGGACGCCGGTATCATGCGAGTCTTCGGCCAGGCTTACGAGCCACGGTCGCCGTGGGACGCCCTGCGTGCCGGTATAAGCGCCATCTACCAGGAGTTCAATCTCGTCCCGTACCTGACGGTGGCAGAGAATCTTTTTCTTGGGCGGGAGCCGCGCCGTGCTGGAGGGCTGGTTGATTGGCGCCGGCTCAATGCAATGGCGCGCGATGTGCTCATGCGCCTGGGCATGCCCTTAAACCCTCGCGCTTATGTGGCTAACCTGTCCGTGGCGGGCCAGCAGATGGTTGAGATTGCCAGGGCTTTGTCCGTCGGTGCGCGCATTCTTTTGATGGACGAGCCTTCTGCGGCCCTCACAGAGCACGACCTTGAGAGGCTTTTCGAGCAAGTCCGCCGCCTGCGCTCCCAGGGTGTCTCTGTCATTTACATCAGCCACCGGCTCGCGGAGATTTTCACGATCGCTGACCGGGCCACGGTGTTGCGCGATGGGGAGGTGGTCGGCACCCGCGACGTCGCCGGCCTGCAGGAGATGGACCTGGTGCGGATGATGGTCGGGCGCCAGGTGGAGACGGGCTCGTTGGCAGGGGGCGCCCCAGGCCAGGAGCCGCTGCTGCAAGTGGAGGGTGTCAGCAGCGGCGGTATGGTGCATGACTGTACTTTTGAGGTGCGGGCGGGGGAAATTGCAGGCATTGGTGGCCTGGTCGGGTCTGGCCGCACAGAGCTGGCGCGGGCGATTTTCGGGGCAGCGCCGAGGACTGGCCGGGTTGTTGTGGCCGGCAAAGTCCTGCCGCCCGGGTCGCCGCGGGCAGCCATCCGCGCCGGTCTGGGCCTGTTGCCGGAAGACCGCAAGCTTCAGGGGCTTCTGCTGCGGATGCTGGTGCGCGAAAACATCACCCTGGCCAACGTGGGAGCCGTGGCATGCTACGGATTCATCAGCGCCCGACGAGAAAGGGCTGCGGCCCGGCCGCTCATTGCTGACCTGGACATACGTCCGCCCGAAACTGACCGCGCGGTCATGTATCTGTCCGGCGGAAATCAGCAAAAGGTCGTCCTGGCCAGGTGGCTCTTCACACGCTCGCAGGTGCTCATCCTCGACGAGCCGACACGCGGGATTGACGTTGGCGCCAAGGCGGAAGTACACATGCTCATGCGCCGGCTCACCGATCAGGGGGCTGCCTTGCTGGTTATATCGTCGGAGCTGCCGGAGCTGCTGAAAGTCTCCGACCGTATCCTTGTCATGCGCGAGGGTAGCATCGTCGGCGTACTTGCCAGAGAGGAAGCAACCGAGGAGAAGGTAATGGCGCTGGCTACCGGCGCAGTTTTGCCATAGGCGTGCGGCCTTTGCCTGCGATACTTGTGTCCTAGAGGTGACCATTGCTAAACCGCCGTCTCGCAAGTGTGTCGCGCCCGTGCGGTGTAGCGTGCTGGCGCAAATCTATGCCGTACACGGACTTTTGGCTAAGTGGAGGCTAGTTTTGCAGCGGTCACCAAAGAGGCTCCTGACGCTCATGTACAGCCGCGACCAATCAACCTCCCGTACTGCGGCTTGGCTATACGCGCTGCCCAATTTCTTTTTCCGCTACGGCATAGTCGCCGGCTTTGTACTCTTGTGCTTGTATTTCGGCACCTTCACCGAGGAGCATCGCTTTGTCACTCGCGACAACTTCATCAACGTCGCCAACCAGATTGCCATCAACATGATCCTTGCCTCGGGGATGACCTTCGTCATAATCGCAGCGGGCATAGACCTCTCGGTAGGCGCGGTGTTAGCCCTATGCGGTGTGGTGGGGAGCATGGCGATGGTAGAGCTCGGCCGCACGGGGCTTTCGGGTGAGCTGACGGCGGCCCTCGGCATGGCTGCGGGCATCGGCCTGGGAGCGGTCTGCGGTCTGTTCAGCGGCAGTCTGGTGGCTGTCCCGCGGTTGCCCGCCTTTATAGCTACCCTGGGCATGATGATGATGGCTCGTGGGCTGGCTTTTGTGGTCTGTGGAGGCCGGCCCGTATCGCCTCTTCCACAAGCCTTCACGGCTATCGGGCAAAGCCCACACCGCCTTGTGCCCATCCCCGTGTATATCATGACTGCGGTGGTCTTCCTCGCTCACCTCGTTCTGCGCCACCATACTTTTGGCCGCTACGTTTACGCGGTCGGGGGCAATGAAGAGGCCGCCCGCCTCTCCGGTTTGCCCGTCCGCCGAATTGTTATCTCGGTCTACGCTCTTTCCGGGGCCCTCAGCGGCCTCGGTGGGATGATCCTTGCAAGCAAGCTTGGCTCCGCCGACCCGAAATCCGGCCTGATGTATGAGCTGGACGCCATTGCCGCAGTCGTTCTTGGGGGCACGTCGCTGATGGGCGGCCGGGGTACCGTGCTTGGTACGCTCATTGGTGCTCTTATCATCGGGGTTCTCAACAACGGCCTTTCCCTCATGAAGGTTGACCAGTACTGGCAGTACGTTCTCAAGGGACTTGTCATCATCGGCGCAGTACTCCTCGACCGCCTCAAGAGGGAGTGACTGACGCGTGGTTGTGCTGGTCTACCGCTGCCGGTGGAAGGTGGTCGGCTTTTGTGCAAGCGGCCAAGCTGTGGCCGAGCCTTTATGAGGCCGCTGCGGTCACCTACAGCTACCCGACTAGAGCCGGCTGCTGAGCCTCCTGACTGTTCCTTTCGGTTTCATTGGTGCTCAATCAACGCCAGCACATACGGCTTGGCGGCCAGGGCCGCAGCGGCCGCCAGCACGCCTAACCAGCTAGGCCATACTCCATTCTCAACGGCCAGTTTCCAGGAGAAGGCACCTTTTACCCAGGCTGGCTTTGGCAGGATCAACGGCACTCGCGAAGCGTACTGGGTCCACTCTTCGCCAAATCGGTCCGCCAGCCATTTTTCCTCGCTGCGTATCACTGCCCAATAGTGGAATATCGTGTACGGGCCGACGATTAGCGCCAGCAGCCAGCTTCTTGCGAGAACCAGGAAGCCTGCCACGATTATTATGTTGCCTATGTACAGCGGATGACGGACCATGCCATAAGGGCCGTGGGTGCACAGGACTTCTTTTTTGGAAATGCAGCCCATGGCCCATGTGCGCAAAAGCAATCCCAAGACCAGAAGCACAATGCCTGCGACGACAGTTTCGGGCACAGGTTGGGCTAGAAAGAACCCTAGAACCGCGGCAGGTATGTGCAGGCGATTGCGGATTCTCCACAGGAAGCCCTGGGGGTCGTCTTCCGCCGCGATGCTGGACGCCTTGTGATTGTCGGTGGGCACTTGGGCCAAAGCTTTGCCTCCGCCAGATAGTTTGGTGAGCGACGTTGTCTTGCGCACAGCCCGAGCCCGGCCGGGCACGTTTTGCCACGCTTAAGTAATCTCGATCAACCTGCCGCTGCTGATACTTTCATGGACGGCGGCGGCGATTTTCGTGGCTTCCAGCCCATCATGGCCTGACGCATAGCCGCTGAGATCTTCTAATCTGGCTCCGTCGAGGATGTGATTCACGTTGTAGCAGAAATCCGCTATGCTTTCGATCCCATATCCTTCCCAGATCTCGCGTCCCTGGCGGTCGTAGCGCACGCGCAGGAAACTCTTGTTGTGGGTTTGGGCGCATGGGTGGTCGTCGGCGCAGAAAGTCCACGTGCCGCGGTCCTGGCTGTCACATTCCAATGCGCCCTTGGTGCCCACGAGCCGTATTCCCTGGTTCACAATCGCCGGAAAGCCTTCGGGAAGTATCCAGCTCGTGTCAAAGCACACTGTCGCACCGTTGGTAAATTCCACCATAGCCGTAATGGAGTCGAAGGTGTCTACCCCCAGAGCGGCAAGGGTTTGCTTGCGGCCTGTGGCCCAGACCCGCTTTCCGTCGGCACTCATCAGCCAGCGGGCCAGGTCGTAAAAGTGTATCCCTAGAAACCATGCCGGCGAGCTAGTTTTGGCCCATCCAGGAAACCAATCCCGGGGCACTTCGATACGGTCTTCCATGTGGGCGTAGCCGTATTGAATGGTGCCCAGGTCGCCGGAGTCAATCTTCTGCTTCATGGCGATGTGGTACTCGTCATAGCGCTTGTGAAAGTCCACCTGAAGCAGCACACCGGCCCGTTCACAAGCCTCGATCATCGCGAGACAGCCTTCCACAGTCACGTCTAAGGGCTTTTCGCAGAGCACGTGTACCCCAGCATCGGCTGCCGCGAGGACTATCTCGCGGTGATAGGCATCTGGCGTCACGACTGTCACACCATCCAGGCGTTCCCTCGCCAGCATCTCGCGAAAGTCAGTGTACGGCGTGAACTGAAACTCTTTAAGTCGCTGCTCCAGGGTCTGTTCGTTGATGTCGCAGCCAGCCACCAGCTCACATTCCCCGCGCCAGGAAAGCTGGCGAAAAGTGCGCAGGTGATTCAGCCCGAAGGTACCCAGGCCAACAATGCCTATTCGTGCGCGTGCCATTGTTTACCCCCTTTTTGTGGACTGGTTGGCTTACCCTAGGACCTTAGGGATGACGTGCCAGCAGAGAAAACCAATCCATGCTATCACTGCAAGCCTGTGTGCCCAGCGCCAGAGCTGGGGCGACTTGTGGCCATAGAACCGCACCAGCCCGGTCAGAACCACCAGAAGAGTCATCGTGCAAAGCCAGGAGCCAGAGTGCAATAGTTCGTCGGCGTCGCCGCCTGTCAGGTGTGCCAGGTCTATGGCCGTCCCGTGCGCCATGGCGGCGATGCCAAAGACGAGGCCCACCCGCATGTGTCCGTATCTCCAGGCTGTCCGCGCCGCGCCCTTGATTGAGAAGAGCACAAAAACCAGCAGCGCCAGCACCAGGTTCAACACAAGGCCTACAGAGCCAGCCTGCCCCAGCTTGTGAATAACCGGAAAGTACTCGTGCACTAAACCCGCCCAGCCGCTCTCATGCTCTTCTTCGGAACTTCCGTGGCCTTCCTGCCCGACGGCCGGGGCTTGAGGCGTCGGCCTGCTCCCCGAGACTTCTGCTGGTGCTGTGCCCTGTCCCCAGGCCGTTACAACAACCCATGCCAGCAGGACGGCGGTAGCCGCAAGAGTGACAAGGCCTCTACCCATTTTCATAGCCACACCACCTCAACAGGAATAGTGCCAGACCCGTTGCGGCGGCCAGTATGTCGTTCACTGCAACACTTTCGCCCACCGAATGGGCCTGGGCCAAGTCGCCGGGGCCATATACAACCGTCGGCAGGTTTGCCAGCTTTGCGTAGAGGCGGGCATCGCAGCTAACGTTCCAGCCAAAGATTTCGGACTGAAGCCCGCATTCCTTCACAGCTTCATTCAGCGTCACGGGCAGTGGGTGGTTGGGGTCTATCTCATAGGCATCGTTGTGCAGTTTCGGAAAGGTCAGCTCGAAATGCTCCCGCAGCCACTCATCCTCGGTTGCCATCACCGCCTCCCAGAGCTCCTGTTTTACCTGTGCCATGGTCTTATTCGGCAGGAAGCCCACGCCGCCTTCGAGGACACATTCGCCCGCCACCGTTGACGGCCACCCGTCGGCGCGGATCGTGCCCAGATTCAACTGCACTGGGTGCTCGTAGCGTGCGAACAAGGGCTGGCCGCGACTCTCCTCGACCAGGCGCTTTTCATATTCGAGCAGCCGCAGGATTACCTCGACCATTTTTTCAATGGCATTGACGCCCTCATGGCGGCGCCCCATGTGAGTAGACCGGCCCACAGTGCGGGCGCGAAACCAGATGGCTCCGCGGTTGGCAGGGAACACGTTGAAAGAGGACCCTTCGAGGATTACCACCCCGTCGGCATGGCAGCCCTGGCGGATGAGGGCCAGGGCGCCGTTGCCGCCCACCTCTTCTTCAATCACGGCTTGCACTTCCACCGGCCCTTTTAGGCGCACCCTCAGGTCCCGAAGAGCTGCCAGGGCCACCCAGATCGTCACTAACTGTCCCTTTGCGTCAAAGGCGCCGCGCCCAATAACTGTCTCCCCTTCGACCTTCGGCTCAAAGGCTTCTTCCCACCCGGCGGCCGGGACCACGTCAGTATGGCTCTGGAGAATGACGCTCCGGCCGCCTGCGTCGGTGCCCAGGTGCCCCACCACGTTGGGCCGCCCTTCATAAGGGTGCTGGTTGTCGCTGAAGCTATATTCGGGGTCTTCTACCAGTGTCTCGGGGATGGGCCGCTCTTGCGCCTCCAGGCCAAGCTCCTGCAGCGTTCGCAGCACGTAGGCCTGGGCTTCTGCTTCCTGGCCCTGCACGCTCGGAAATCTTATCAGATCGCATAGCCACGCCACGGCCTGGTCGCGGTAAGCTTCGACGGCAGTAGCAATCTGCTTGCAGTTCACTCGTCTCGACGCTCCTTGCCGCGGGTTTTTGTTGCTACAGCAGTTTGGTTGGTTATGCTGGGCTGCCGAGGGGCCGCACTAAGGCGCCGTAACCATCAGGCCTGCGCACCAATATGCGCGCGATGATGCCCTGGCGCCTTGCCGCTGTTTTCATGACCTCTGCAATCTCCTTCGCCATGGTCTGGCCTTCGCAAAAGGCGGACACCGTCGGGCCAGAACCACTCAATGCTACACCACACTTGCCGAGTTCTTGCACCGCACGCATGACGGCCACTATCCCGTCCATAAGCGGCAACCGGTAAGGCTGGTGCAGCTTGTCCTGCGTGGCTTGCGCGAGGATATGCCATTGCCCGTCCCGGAGGGCTGCTGCCACGGCTGCTGCCCGTGAGAGATTGTATACCGCGTCTTGAAAAGGCACCTGGCTCGGCAGCACGCGGCGGGCCGCTTCCGTACTGATGTGAAAGTCTGGAATCAGGAGCACTATTCGCAGATTTCTGTGGGGTCGCAGGCGCAGGACGGCGATTGGGTCTGACTGGGGCAGGCAAATGGTCAGCCCGCCAAGAAGGGCAGGGGCTACGTTGTCTGGATGGCCTTCTATTTCGGCGGCGAGATGCACCAGGCGGTGTCGCGGCAGGTTGAGGTCCAGCACCGCGTCCGCAGCTAGCAGCCCGCCCACAATGGCCGCCGAGCTACTTCCCAGGCCGCGAGCTAGCGGGATGCTGTGGCGTGCCTGCCAGTGGAGAGGCGGCAGTTCTTTTCGGACCTGGCGGGCCAGTTCAGCGGCCGCACGGATCATAAGGTTTGTCTGGTCTCGCGGCAGTTCATCGCGCCCCTGACCTTCTATGTCGAGAACAGTTTCCTGGGCCGGTGCTACCCGCACCCGGTTATACAGTCGCAGTGCCAGGCCGAGGCTATCAAAGCCCGGCCCTAGATTGGCCGTAGTTGCTGGCACTCTTATCTCGAAGGCTTCGGGTTTCATTCTGGTGCTGAGCTATGCCTGGTGTTGTGCGCTCGGACGTGTCCGGCGAATGGGCCTATCCACCTGTCTCTGCCTCAGCCGCCTCGGGCCAGGGTGGGCGCGTGCGCCAGTAGGCGCGGGGCGGCCGGCCGTCTGGCAACTGGACACCTGAGGCTTGTAGTGCCAGCCTTATCCGCGCTGGCAGCTCTTCCACGGCCATCCACTCGCGCTCCGCCTGGACGCTGATG
>JANZZA010000519.1 GCA_026419655.1 Armatimonadota bacterium
GTCAAGACGGCGGCCAAACCTATAAGCCGGGCAACCTCCTGCTGTTCAATCCGTCGCTGGGCTTTGCGGTCAACGACCGGGTGACCTTGACCACCGGGCTGCAATGGACACACCGCCCTGCTGAGCGGATCGACGGCGCATAGCAGGGCATCACCCACACGGCCACAGACCTGCAGCTTGGGCTGGGCTATGGCATCGCCAAGGGCAACAGCCTGAATCTTACTGCCAAGGCCAATGTCACGGGCCGGGAGGGGGCGGAAGTGCGGCTCAACTGGCTGTACACCCTGCGCTGAGGGCCTGCTGGATGAGGCGGTGGCAGGGAAAAGGATGCGGGGCAGGGCGCAGCCCTGCCCCTGTGAGCTTGGCGGCGTGGCCGCGCCGCAAAGGGTGCCCCGGGAGTCTGCGGGGCTTGTTTTGTGAACTTGCAACGAAAGGAGTTATCATTATGCAACGGAAACACAGCATTGTGGCCTTGGTCGCTGCGGGCCTGATCAGCGTGCAGGCGCATGCCCAGGAGGCGCTGCCGGCGTCGCCAGCGGTCTTCGGCGAGGCTGAACTCACGGCCCTGTTCGACTCAGCCGACAAGCCGCTGCAGCTCTCCGCGCTCTCCGAACAGGAGATGCGGGAGACGGAAGGGGCGTGGTGGCCGGTGGTTTATAGAGTTGGCGGGGGTCTGGCCGGTATGTACGGAGCTGGCTACGGGTATCTAGCTGCAGGTGGCCGTGATCCATACACATTCATCGGGACTGCTCTTGGAGGCTTCGCGGGCGGTTTATGGTCACCAGTAAAAGGTTATAGGTCCGCTATTGGTACTTTCGGAGGTGCTTTCTCGAGCACCGCTCTGCCCACTTTCGGATCTAATCGTGGGTGGTGGTAACTGATACGGTAACTGATACCACCGAGTAGAACAAGGCGGCACATTCAGTGTGCCGTCTTACAATACAAAAATCGAAACTTATGAGAGAAGAACCGTCCGCCATCGTTTATCTGGTCTTGGCTGTTGTAACCACTTCCATCATTGGGTTAGTTGTCTTCCCGATAGCAGCTTGGCTTTGTCCGTTAGAAGGTCATCCAGAGGACAGCATAAGCCGAGTGCTGCGCAATTCTGTCGCAGTATTTGTTACTATGGTTGTCTCATTCACTGTGCAAAAATACATACTCAAACGTTTTTACAGGAAGACTAAAGAGCTATGATTTCCCACGCCCTATCCCTCTTCCTCCTGCGCGAGCTGCCGTTTTCGCGTTTTGACTTCCCCCACTGGCAGTCGGTGCTGGCCGTGAGCGTAATCGGCGCGCTGATCGGGCTCGATCCCGCCCTGCGCGCCGCCCCCGACCTGCCGCCGGTGCCGCTGTGGCTGACGATCCTGCTCGGGGTGGCGCTCACCTGGACAGCCTTCGGGGTCATCCTCGGGGTGCTCAAGTGGTGGCTCAAGCGCGGCGGGCGCTGGGACGGCCAAGGCAATCTGTTCAACCTGGTGGCCGCCTCCTGGCTCGTGCCC
>JANZZA010000537.1 GCA_026419655.1 Armatimonadota bacterium
AGCGCAAGCACCTTGCCTGCGATGTCCTGGGCAAACTCGGGCAGGGCAAAGCTTGCAGCGCCGCCAGAGGCTTCCAGCTCAGCCACCGATATAATCCGCCCTTCTACCGGTTCCCAGAACTCGACTCTGTAGCGGCCGTCAGGTAGCCCACCAATGGTTAGTTGGACGCCTCTCAAGCGCTGGTCGGCAGGCACCTGTTCGCCTCGCGGGAACAGCATGTTGTCCCAGCTATAGGCGTAGAACCGGGCGCCCTTTGGGCCGCTCATGGCCGACACAGCTACGCGCCGCGGCTGATTGACCTGGTAGGGTGCTTGCTGCCAGCCTGCACCGCGCCGGTCCTCGCCAGCGTTGAAAGCCTCCAGGCCGCGCTGGTACCGCCACAGCTCGTGCTCGCGCCAGGCCTGGTGATACCACCACACGGCCGGCATTGCCGAGGGCAGACAGTTGCTCGCCCACATCCCTACCCGGAACTCTCGTTGCCAAACTTGCGCCGTGACCGGCAGCTCGGCTGTCTGCGGGCCGTACTCGATGACCAGGAAGGGCTTGGGATGCTCGCGGCGGATAGCATAGCAGGCCTCGAGACCCTTGTGGTTCTGGCGATTCCAGTAGTGGTCGGCCTGGACAAACTCTATCTCAGGCAGGCTGAAAATCTCGCGTCCGGCGGCCCAATAAAGACAGATATGAGTGGTTATCAGATGGCCCCATGGGTCAATAGAGCGCAGGTATCGGGCCATTTCCTGGTGCCAGGCAGCAACTTCCTGGGGATTGTAACCCTCCACCAGGTCCACTTCGTTCCAGAGGTCCCAGGCCATAATGTTGCGGCTATAGCCCCACCGGGCCACGATGTATCGGTAGCGCTGACGGAAATAGCGCTTTACGTCTTCGTCGGCGAAGAACATGGCCGGACTGGCCACGAAACCACCATTCTTCACGGAATACGGGTTGTATTGCCATTCCGCGTCGAACTTATCGCGCCGTATCTGCCCATGGCTGTTGAGAGTGATTTCCAGGAAAATTCCGTGTTTCTCGGCCAGGTCAACGGCGTGGTCGAGCCGCCAGGCGTTGTACATGGTGTAGCGGCCCACGCCGTCAAACCGGGACTCGTAGCGCTCACTCCATTCGATGCCGCCCCACCAGGCACACATCCAGGTCCGGCAGAAACGGATGTTGTGCTCCGCGAAAAGCGGGAAGTATTCATCGAAATCGTAGGTGCCGGCCTGCGCAGCGGCCTGGTCGCCGCCGTCCCGCATGTTGATGCCCAGCGGGTAGAAAAAATCGCCGTTCTCAAACTCGAAAAACCTGGGGTCACGAGAGCTGATGCGCACCCTTCCGCGCGGGTCTCGTGGAGCGGTAGCAGTAAGAGACATTTCGTCCGACCTGAGCACGCCAAGGGCATCGCGCACACTAACGTAATAGCGCCACTTACCCGGCTCCGTGGGCGCAAAACGTACCTTCCAGCAGGACGGCCCGACAGGTATGAGACGCTCATGTCCCTTCTCGTCGCGCTGGCGCTCGAAGCCCTGATAGTAAAATCCCGGCACAACCATCTCTCTGCCGGAAGGGGCAAAAAAGTGGCCCGTCACGTCAACTACCTCGGGGTCGAAGGGATTCTCGTATTCACGGCCGAGTGAAAAGGTCAGCTCTAGTTTGCCGTAGACCGGTACAGAGGAAGACGAGGCTGATATTTTCAGACCTTTCTTGACGGGCGGCTTTGCGGCCGGGTCAAAACGGCCCAGGGGCGGAGCCTGGCCGCCGAGGCGCAGGTTGTCAATGAGAATCCGCGCATTCCATTGTTTCTTGGCGAAGGCGCGGATGCCCAGTTCACGGGGATAGTAAAGGACACGCTCCCATGCCTTCTTGTGGCCGCCCGGTGCCCAAGCGCGGCTGGTTGGGGAAATGTCTATCTTTATCGGCAGCCATAGACCCCGCCATTTTTTAAACCTCATCTGACCTGTTACCGGGTCTTTAAGCGCGGGCGTCTGGTACCAGTAGTACTGCTTGTCCTTAATGTACCCGTACACGCCTAAATCGCCTGGGGCGTCCGCCGGTATGAAAAGGTCAAAAGAAAGCACCTGGCACGCGCGCCAGTCGTCCCAGGGGCGATAACATGCCCCGAAAGAAGGCGGTGTATGGCCGGCGATGCGCAGCACGCCGCGCCGCCCGCCCGGAGCATCCAAAAGCACCGAAACAGCGCTGCCAGGGTCAAGGGGCGAGGCAATCCAGCCCTCGACGTCACGGTCAAAACTAAACTGCACGCCACCCGTCACAGCCGAGAGCAACCCGGCCGACATCGCGAGAACAGCCACCATGAGCCGTCACCTATCAGCTACCGCCGCCAGCCACCACGATTTTTTCGCCGCACTTACTACCAGCGTCGCACCGACAAAGCCAGGGTACCCTAACCGCGGAACCTCGTGTCGCACTGCCGCGACGCTGCCCGGTCACTCCAGGCCGCAGCTTTCCCCATCAATTATACACCGCCGCGCCGCACAGCATGGTTCACCGCGCAGGTCCTGCGCAGCCCTTCGGGCTGCTTCCTAACCCACATAGCCTGCTCCACAAACAAGCCTCACGAAAATGCGTACGCTGGAAGCCCGTCGCTTGAAAAGCACCTTTCTCCTGTCGCTGCCCCAGACTGCCCGCCTTTCCGGCAACACTTGGCCCCGGCGTACGAGAGCCACGGCAGACATCGCCGTGGCTCCCGGGGTGGCAAACGTGCGATGACTGTATACTGATTATTGTCCGCCGCCCTGGCCACCGCGCCGGCCCCTACCCATCCCTTGTGGCGGCTGAATCAGTTGCTGTAGCCTCTGGAACTGCTCGGGCGTCAGAATGGCCTGCAGCTTATTGTCCAGGTCCATGCGGAGCTGCTCCATAGCCTGCTGAAACTCCTCCATGGCCGCCCGACGGTCCTGAGCCTGAAGCAAGGCGGCCATGGCCTGAGCGCGGGTGTTCCAGGCGTTCTGGTAAACTTCCCAGAGTTGCTGGATTTGCTCCTGCGTGGCCTGAATGCCAAAGCAGACTGCAGCCCAGGACCGTTCCAGATGCATCCACATACCCCTGCCGCGGCCGGGGCCGCCTGGGCCCCCAGGCCCACCGCCTGGCTGCTGTGCCAAAACCGTTCCTGCCAGCAGACCCGCCACACAAATGCTTGCCAGCAATACCATCCAATGCCTCGCTCTCACGCCGGCCATTCAAAGTCGCCTCCTTGGTAGCAGTTGCTCTTGCTCAGGCCCTGCGCCGATCGCACAGCAGAGCCTCCAGGTTGACTAAATGCATAGACGCATGTAGGTTCCCAAGAGTTCGACGGTTCTGTCAGACCGTCACCAGAACAGAAATCGTGCACTTCGGTGACCACTTCGCGGACCACGGCAACCGTCTGCGTGCGGCCTGCCCGCCCCACACCCGGACAGAAAGCGACAGGTGCATTCAGTAGACCCGCAAAGGGAGGAGGCTGCCAGATGCCAGGCGGCCCGTCTGTAGTCCCAATTTTGATGGCGGTTATGGCCGCGGCCCTTGCCGTCGTGCGGTCGGTTTCCGCGCTGGCTGCAGAAATCGGCCCGATGCTTCCGCTACTGCAACCGGCGCCGGCGCAGACCAATGCCCTCGACCAGTGCCCCTTCGGCTTCTCGTGCGACAACGCAACGACCTATTCCCTTGCAAACTACTGCGGGCGTATGGCAGAAGTGGGCCTGAGATGGATCAGGGGATTCCCTTCGTTCAATGTTCTTGAGCCTGAGCAGGGACGTTTTGTGTGGGAGCCGGCGGACAAGTTCATGGCTACCGCGGACCGGCATGGCATGAGAGTGTGCGGGCTTTTTCTATATAGCACGCCCTGGATACCGCCCGGGGCGGGCCATTTGCCGGTGCAAAATCTGCCTGCCTGGGCCGAGTACGTGTCGGCTGTTGTGAACCGGTATAAGGACCGCGTCAAGCACTGGGAAGTGTGGAACGAGACGCCGAATTTCATGGCGGACGGAACGGCCGGGGACTATGCCCGCACCGTGGTTGCCGCATACGAGGCCGCTAAAAAGGCTGACCCGTCCTGTCAGGTTGGCCTGTCAATCCAGAGCGTAAACGTCCACTGGATTCAGCAGGTAATCGCTGCTGGCGCGCGCGACCATTTCGACTTCATCGCCGTCCACCCCTATGAGGTACTGGGCTTGGTTGAGAGCGACGGCCTGGAAGCTCAGTTCATGAGCATCGTGCCTACTATACGCAAGATGCTGGCGGCCCAAAACCCATCCCGCACGCAGGTCCCGATATGGTTCACCGAGATTGGCTACGACGCGGGCACCGACGAGCCGGGCCAGGCCAGCGCCCTGGTGAAAGCTTTTGTTCTGGGCATCGCGCAGGGCGTGGAGCGCATCTTCTGGTTCGAGGGGATAGACGGCGACAGCGGCCCCATGGGATTGCTCCGCGCTGATGGCACGCCAAGGCTTGCCTATACTGCCATGCGCATCCTGACCAGCCATCTGGGCGTCGCGCCGCGCTATGTGGGCTGGGTCCTGCTCAACGGCCGCCACTACGGCTTTGTATTTGAGGGAGCCACAGGGCCAGTCATGGTCGCCTGGGCACGTCCGGGCGCCGCGGCTCATGTGCAATTTGAATCGCCGGTGCACGCAGTGGACACTCAGACCGGCGCGGTCAACGAGAGCACGG
>JANZZA010000207.1 GCA_026419655.1 Armatimonadota bacterium
GCCGCCAACCCCGTGGTTGACGCCATTGCGCACCCCTTCAATCTGGGGCGGTGGGAGGCCAAGCTAAATCCAGAAGATTTGCCCGAAGACATGCTCCGCCGTATCGCCGAGGCCATGGCCGCCAACGAATGCGCCTACGAGCTGTCCGCCCAGGCATGGTGGTGGCACCCGGATATATCCGTGGACGAATACTTGCGCCAGATCGGTGCTGTCCTGCGTATATTCTCGGAAGCCGGAGTCTACTTTACGGTTGGCAGCGACGCCCACTCAGCGTGTGGGGTAGGGAACTTGGCTTTCGTCTTGCGCATGATGCGAGAAGCTGGCATCTCGCGCGACCAGCTCATAGACCTTGAGGCCCTCAACGACCGCCGGCGTCACGAGCAAGCCACAGGCAAACGCCTGGCTTAGGTCAGAAGCTGATTCGCATAACTGTCTTCGCGACACGCTCCACACGCGGCCCCAATGCCAAAAACCATGAGCATCTCTTTTCGCCCTGCTCGAGGTGCATGCGGTGGAACCAGCGTGAAGGAGCTTACGTAGGCAGCCTAAGGGGACTCTCGCGCAACATGGTGTTGGCTTATCCATAGTGAAGAAAGTGTACAACGCTGCGCGCCCGACCCTTTTACCTGCGACTGCGATTGCCGGAGGTAAAAGGACTTTTGCATCAGCCTCCTGACATAAGCCCCCTTCACAGGGCACTGGTGCAAAGCGGCCATTTTCAGGCTGACCGGCGCAGAAATCGTTGTCCCTGCAGCCCTGGGGTTGCACTGGCCAGGGAAGCCAGCGCACGCAGAGGTAGATTGTGCACCAGTCACCAAAGGGGGGCCGACCAGATGTTGTCGCATGGAGGAAGACGCCCCGGGTTGTCCCACCAGCTTCACCGCGGCCACACTATTACCAGAAAGTCGAGCAGCGCGGCGCAGGAGAAGTGCAGAAGCCATGTCCCGAGCATGGACCGACCCCGGTAAGCCATTGTGCCGAGGGCCACGCCAGCCACCACGGACGAGAAGGCTTCCACCGGCGGCTTCGGCAAATGCATAAGCACGAAGGGCAGTGTCTGGGCTGCAATCGCCAGAGCAGGCGGATACCGGCGCAACATGGTGAACAG
>JANZZA010000584.1 GCA_026419655.1 Armatimonadota bacterium
CCAGGTCGCCCGATTGGGCGCCTGCCTCGCTGAGCGCCCGAAATACCCCAAGCTTCTCGAGTCTGCGTTGCAGCCACGCCACAGCCTCTGGCGATGAGAGGTTCGTCTTCAGCACTTCCTGCTCTACTTTCGTGCCGCGCACCACCCAGACATTTTCTTGCTCTCGCGCGACGCTTAAGGGCACCTCCTTAGCTTTGGGGGCCTCGATGAGCATGGGCATGGTTTCGGGTGCTGGACGGGGTATCTTTGTCAGAAGCTCCGCACAGCGAGCCATGAGCGCGTCGATACCCTCGTGCGTGGCAGCCGAGATCAAGAACACTTCCAGGCCGCGGCCCCGCAAATCTTCCGCGGCTGCCTCCGCGCGCTCCCGCGCCCCGGCCACGTCAATTTTGTTTATCGCCACAATCGCCGGCAGGTGGGCTGTCCGTTCACCATGAGCGCGCAGCTCGCTCACTACAACTTCGTAGTCGCGAACTATGTCGCGCTCGAAAGCAGCGGCGTCCAGAACGTGAACGAGAAGCCGAGTGCGCTCTATGTGGCGGAGAAACCGATGGCCGAGACCGGCACCGCGATGGGCACCTTCTATAAGGCCTGGCAAGTCTGCCAGTACAAAGGACGTGTCGCCCACGCGCACGACGCCAAGATTCGGCTCCAGAGTGGTGAAGGGGTAATCGGCTATTTTGGGCCGGGCGGCGCTGACGGCGGCTATAAGCGTAGACTTGCCAGTGTTGGGCAAGCCCACCAGGCCGACGTCAGCCAGGAGCTTGAGCACAAACCGCAGCCGTCGCTGCTCGCCTGGCAAGCCACGCTCAGCGTACCGGGGCACCTTGCGTCGGGCTGTAGCAAAGGCAGCATTGCCGCGGCCGCCCTTGCCGCCGCGGGCCGCCAGCAATGTCTGGCCCGGCGCCGCCAGGTCGGCCAGCAGCTCCCCCGTGTCCGCGTCATAGACTTCTGTGCCAGGGGGCACGGGGATAATGCACGACTCGCCGCGCGCGCCGGTCTTATTGGCCCCCGCGCCATGCCGGCCATTGCCCGCTTTCACTTGTCGGCGGTAGGTGTAATCGAGCAGGGTACTCAGGTGTGGGTCGGCGACCACCAACACGTCACCGCCATCTCCACCATCTCCGCCATCAGGGCCGCCCCGGGGTACGTGTTTCTCCCGCCGGAAGCTCACGCACCCGTCCCCGCCACGCCCGGCGGTGACTGTTACAACCGCCTCGTCAACGAACTGACTGCCCTCGGACACCGCTAGACCTCTCTGCGCGGGAGTATTCGGTTTTCTAAGGAGACTGTTGCAACAATTTCTGCAACTCCTCGGAGATGTGCTCCGAGGCAAAGGGTGACACACACGACTTTATAAGCTTTTGCGGCCGTGTATGAGCCAGCACCGGATTTTGGGATAGACCACCATGGTGATTCTCAAGGCATTACTCTTTCCTACCTGAAACAAGGTCCTGAGAAAAACGAATACTCCCTCTATGAGCGCCGTGTTTTCTGTCTCCACCGAGTGGATGATATAATGCGCCGGCGAGCCGCCCCTGCGCAACGGGAAAACCTTACGAAGGTGAATGTTGCAAAGCCCAGACCCGGCCCGGCGCAAGGGGGAAGACTCTACAGCATCGCACGCTCGACCGCTCACTCGCAATCACAGTTTGCGGCTGCCGGCGAGCCTTCCGAAACACTCACCCAAGACTTGTGCGCCACTCACGGAGTGGCGTCTGTTTGACAGAGAAGCGCGGGTGGAAGAGCAACAGGAGCAGCACCAGGAAATTTGGGGATGGGGTCTGAGAGGATAAGTTTTCCAAAGAGCCACCGGGGCAAAGGTTGGGAAGAGTGTTTTCGCGGGCATGAAGCTCTTGCGCAGAGCAATGAAAGTTTGTGGAAACGAGCGGGAGCCACCCGCATTGAGGACTACTCATGTTCAATGCGCCGAGAATGGTAGCCGGTCTGCTTTTTGTCGCGGCCCTGGGAGGGCTGGCGGCAGTGGGGGCTTTTGTGCTGGCGGGCCATGCGGCGGGCAAGATTGATGCCCCAGCCACAGCCCTGGGATTAGGCGTTTTCACCTTCTTGCCAGCCCTGCTGATGCTTGCCCTCGGTGTGGCCGCCTGGCGGATGGGGTCAGTTTTCGCCCGCCAGGCAGCAGAGATTGCCCTTGAACGTGGCCTGCTGGAGCGCCTGAGCGCCCGAGGAGAGGTCTTCCTGCCCCAGGTTGCCGCCGAAATGCACACT
>JANZZA010000585.1 GCA_026419655.1 Armatimonadota bacterium
CTGGCTGCGCTGCCGTGGTACGTAATCGGCGGCCTGGTGGCCTTCGGCGCGGTCTTTGGGCGCATGGCCTGCGGGTGGCTTTGTCCTTTCGGATGGTTCCAAGAGCTTGTGGGGCGGCTGTCGAAAACAAAGATTAAGCTGCCGCGAGTGGCTGGATATTTCAAGTACGGCGTCCTGATAGGCCTGGTGTTTGTTGTCGCTTACTGGACGGGTGAGCCATGGTTTTGCAAGCTTTGTCCCCAGGGATACCTGGAAGGCGGTATACCCCAGCCGCTGCTGCGGCCGGAGCTTCGCAGCGGCATCGGCTGGCTGTGGTGGACAAAGCTGGCCATCTTCGCGGTCTTCGCCGCCGGCGTGGTGTTTATCCGCCGTCTTTTTTGCGCGACGGCCTGTCCCCTCGGAGCCATTTATGCACTGATGAACCGCTGGAGTCTTTGGCGCACGGTATACCTGGCTGATAAGTGCGTGAACTGCGGATGGTGCGTCAGGGCGTGCCCGGCGGGCATAGACCCACGGCGCGAACTGGAAGGACACCTGTGCGTGAGCTGCCTGGAATGTAGCAAGTGTCCCTACGAGGCAATAGTTTCGGCGCCGGCATGGCGAGCGGTGGTGCTCGAAAAGACCCATTGGCAGAGCTCTGCGCAGTAATGAGCGAGGCAAGAACACAAACAACTGGGCTCGGGGATAGCGGGCGCGTCATGCAAGTGCTTCGACCCGCCGAAGCTGCGCGGCCGGAAGTGAGGCTGGAAGACTGGGACGGGCTGCTGGTGGTCGTGAAGGATTATCGCGTCAATGCCACGCCGGTAAAGCTGTCGGTGGGCAAATACCTGGTGGCAAGAGAAACCGCAGCACACAAGAGGCTTGCGGGCCTGGAAGGCATATCCGAGGCAGTCGAGACGGGCAATCCTTATGTTTTCGCGTCGCACTACGTCGAGGGCTGGCCCGCTCCAGAAGTTCCCGACCGCCTGACACCAGCCTTCTTCGAGCAGCTTTATGGCCTGGTAGCCGCCATCCACAGCCGTGGCATGGCCCACGGTGACTTGAAGAGGCTTCAAAACATCCTTGTCCGCCCTGATGGCCGGCCGGCAGTAGTAGACTTCGGCGCCGCCATAATGTCGGGCTCGAATCCCCTGGTTGCCCTTGTGCTCGGGTACATCCAGGACGACGACCTGCGAGCGGTAGCCAAACTCAAGCAGCGCCACGCACCTCACCTGCTGACAGACACAGAGCGCCAGCTTCTGGCGCACCGCCCCCTCGCCGAGCGGGTGTGGCGCTGGCTAAGGGCATATCTCAGGCCCCAACTTCAGCGATTGAGCGATGCTGGAGAAGCCAATAGGATAGGCCTCGGGGCTTAAGCCGTCGGCTGCCGCCTCACAACCTTGCTTGCGACAACATTACCCTCGACCCAGCCCTGCACAAGGAGGATCCCAATAACGGGTCCCGTCAGTAAAGCGTCAGAGCCTGTCATCGGGGGCCAACAGCCATCATGTAGACCACTATTCGCTGATGGTTGTCTACTCCCACGATGTTGGCGACTTCGTCGTCAAAGAATGCCCCAATATTGACGCTGCCCAGGCCCAGGGCTTCGGCGGCCAGTTGGCCCTGCGCCCCAAGATGCCCGGCGTCCATGTAGATGTAGCGATAAGCGCGGTCGGAATATTTCCAAGCCGACCGCGCAACCACAGCCACCCACACCAGCACCACCGCCGCTGTGGCGCAAAAGTCCTGGCCCAGCGCAGCCCGCACAAGCTCGCGCGAAAAATCTCCCTCGGCCAGCAGGCAAAGACGGTGCTCATGCGGCTCGTAGAAAGCCACCCCGCGGGGCAGGTCCTCGACCGCGTTTATCACCAGGTAAGTATCAATCGGGTAGAGACCACCGGCTGAGGCGCAGGCGCGGAGGGCAAAGCCGCCGTGGTGAGCGGTGATGCCGTTGATAGCCCACAGCAATTGCGATAACTGAGCAATAGTCATAGGGCGGCCCGTAAAGTCCCGAAAGGACCGCCGCCCAGCTATGGTCGTCCATATGCCCGGCCCGTCAACGGTCTGCGGCGCCGGTAACTGCACTCTGGGCAACGACGCATCGAAAACCGTCACCGGCGGTGCCGGCGACATTTGCAGGCCTGGCGCGAAGGCCCGCCCTGAATGGTATTTTGTGGCCTCGTGGAATTCTGGCCCTACTGGGACCGCCCGCTTCATGCTGCTCACCTCTTCCCGACCAATGCATTGCCACCGCAAACAGGTTGCTTCCTACCAGCAAGGAAAAACCCGCCGACGTAAGCGCTCCCAAGGGGGTAAGAAACATGAAAGCGGGATTTTTCGCAAGCGACATCACTGCCGCCCTGGGGATGGTCGTGCCCGGCGGCTATTTGCAGGCCTTCCATAGCGCCGTCCATGACCCACTAAAAGTCCGTGCCGCAGTCTTGGAGGATGAGAACACAGCAATCGCCCTCGTAGGCCTGGACACGCTTTCGCTGCCGTACTCGCGTCGTTTCCGAGACACCATACGCCAGGAAGTTCAGCGCCGGTGTGGGATACCGGCGGAAAACATTCTGCTTGCCGCCAGCCACACTCACTCCGGCGGGCCCCTGGGGCACTATCTGCCCCAGGATTTCGCCGACGCGCCCGACCTGGTCCGCACACTTGCCCTCGAATACGCGCCCCTCGGCGACCCGCTTTACCACGACCATGTCGTAGGCCAGACCATAACCGCCGTCTGCGAGGCCTGGCGGCGACGGCAAGACGCGGCCCTGTCGGTGGGCGTCGGCACAGAGGACAAGGTGGCCTTCAACCGGCGGTTTCGAATGAAAAACGGCCGCGTCTACACGCACCCAGGCAAAGGAAATCCTGATATCGTGGAGCCAGCAGGACCGACGGACCCGGATGTTGGAGTGCTTGGCGCCTGGGATGCCGACGGTAACCTGCTTGGCTGCGTGGTCAACTTCACCTGCCATTGTACCACCTTCGGCGGAGCGGTCTCGGCGGACTACGTTTACTACATCGAGCGCGTCATTCAGGGCGTATATGGCGGGCAGGCGGGTGTAGTCTTCCTTAACGGTGCCTGCGGAGACGTCACGCAGGTGGACAATCAGTCAATGAGGGAGCCGGAGTTTGGGGAGAAGTGGTCGCGTATCGTCGGAATGCGGGTGGGGGCCGAGGCGGTGAAGGTACTTGTTACGGCCGTGCCGGGAAACCTGAAGCCTATGGCTGCCGCGAGGAAAGTCCTCCACATCCCGCGCCGCATACCCAGCCGCCAGCGAGTCGAAGAAAGCCGCCGGATAGTGGAAGAGAGCCTGCGCGTTGGCCGGCTCGACACACCCTTCGTTTTCGCCATGGAGGCCCTTTTCCAGGACTACCTGGTTTCCAAAGTCCCGCAGGCCGAGGTGGAACTCCAGGTGTTACAGGTCGGCCCGGCTATTTTCCTTTCGAATCCGGCCGAATTTTTCTGCGCTTTGGGCCTGGAGATAAAGCGCCGGTCGCCCTTCCCGTACACTTTCATCGTGGAAAAGGCAAATGGCTGCGTCGGCTACGTGCCCGACCCGGCATCCTTCAGGCCAGACGGCGGTGGCTATGAGACGGTGCTGACCAGCAGTTCTCTGGAAGTAGACGCCGCCACAAGGATTGTTGAGGCCAGCGTGGAGCTGGCCAACCGATTCACGCCAGGGATGGTGCCAGACCATCCGAGAGTGGGTGCACCTGGCCAGCCATGGGACTACGGCATACTTGGCCCTGACCTGGAATAGGGCCGTATGCGTTGTGCCGAGACGAGAAAAGGGAAGGGAGAGGTCGCGCGATGCTTGCCCAAGTGGCTCTGGTTGTCATGGTCTTCACGACGGCGCCCGTGGTGACCGTTGACGCGCCGGGACCGGGACCCACGGCGGGCATCCAGGAGGCTCTCGACAGCATGAGGGATAGCGGCGGACGCGTCATCCTGGGACCGGGGCGCTATGTGGTGAGCGAAACCGTGCGGGTGCCGTCGAATTGCATCCTCGAAGGCGCCGGGGCGGCTACGGTTCTAGAAGCCACGACTGAAATCCGCAGGCGGCAGCCACCACGGAATCGCGTGGTGAGCAATGCAGACCCCGATGGTGGAAACGAAAACATCATAATACGCGACCTAGTCTTGGACGGCGTCGGTCACGGCGAGTATCACTTCACGGGCATCTACGGGCTGAACCTGAGCAACTGCCGGGACTGCACAATCGAGCGCTTATGGGTGCGCAACTGTAGCGGCGAAGGAATTCTGGTCAACTATGGTGGCGGGAAGGTTATCGTACGTGGATGCGTGGTCAGCGCTTGCAACCACGGTATAAACGTCCACCACCGGGGCGCAGGCTACGGGGCCACAGAGACCCTTGTTGACGGCAACATCGTGCGCAACAACCGCTGCATAGGAATATTCTGCGAGGCGGCCTCGAACATGGTCATCTCGGACAACCTCATATCCGACAACGGTTGGGCTGGAATAGTGTGGATGGGCGGTGCCGACGAAGCACGCGGAATTCCTTACCCGGCCCGCGGCGTCACCATTGTTGGGAACATGGTCCTGCGCAACGGCGACCAGGGCGGCATTTTCATCAACGGCACCTACTCCGACACGACTGACTTTGTGGTGGTGGGCAATGTATGCCGGGACAATGGCCGCGACGGTATCTGGGCCTTCCGCGCCCATGACGGCGTCATCAGCGGCAATCTTTGCGCCGATAACAACCGCCCCGCCCAGGACGGCACCCTCGCCGACTGGCAGCAAACGGCGTCCGGTATCCGTCTCGCGGGTTGCCGGGGCGTCACGGTGACGGGAAACACATGCCACGACTCTCCTGATAAACGCTGGCAGATATATGGCATCTGCGGGGAAGGGGACAGCGACGGTAATGTCGTCTGCGGAAATCGTGTCGGCGGCAATGCCAGCGGTGGAGTAAAGACGTGCGGTGCGACGACGGTTATCAGCGGCAACGGGCCAGAGTAAAAGCTGGAGCCGTCTTCGCTAACCTCTTCCCTATTCCCCAAGGCGGCTAAGCACCCGCTCAACAGCTTGCGCGGCCTGCTCGGGCGATATGCTGGAGACTCTACCGTCAGGCGCACGCAGAACGACATGCTGGTCGCCCCAGGGACCGGTGAGGTCAGGATTGGACGGCCCGAAAAGAGCAACCACAGGCTTGCCGAGAGCAGCCATCATATGCATGGGGCCGGTGTCGCCCGTCAGCATGGCGTCGGAGGCTGCCAGTACGGCCGCCAACTGCTGAAGGTTGGTTTGGCCCGCAAGGTTCACGCAGGCCTCGCCAGCCGCCCGAGTGATGACCTCAGCGGCGGTCCGATCCTGGCCGCCGCCGGTGACGACAATGCTAAAGGCGAGTTGTGTGGCGGCCAATCGCCGGGCCACCTCCGCGAAATGCTCAACTGGCCAGCGCTTGGACGCAACGGCAGACCCGGGATTGACCACCAGCCGCGGCTTAGGCATGCCAGCCAGCTTTTCATCCGCCCACCGCCGCGCCTCGTCGGACACGTGCAGGCAGAACCTAACGCTGTCAGGCCGGACTCCAAGCGGCGCGGCTACCTTCAGATAGTGGACAATGGCATGACCCCCACCAACTCGCACGAAATTGTTGGCGGCGATAATCATCGGCAAATGGCGCAAACCAGAAAGCTCAGCAATCCTCGTCCGAGCGCGACTGGCCGCAAGGATGAAGGCGCTCTTGAGCAAGCACTGGAGGTCTATGGCTACGTCCCAGGAGCGTTTGCGGAGGTGCTTGGCAAGACTGCGCCGGGCACCGAGGAACCCCCGAACGCCGGCTAATATACCCTTCCTGCGGTCGGGGCGGTGGTGCTCCAGAACATATACTTCATCTAACCATGGGTGGCCAGCAAGCAAATCGGCGAAACGGTGGTCTACCACCCAGGCAATGTGAGCCGCCGGGTAAAGCCCCCGAAGTTGCGTGAGGACCGGCAGGGCGCAGACTATATCACCCAGGGAACTCGTCTTTATGACCAGGATGCTCTGCGGCTGCGTCAT
>JANZZA010000611.1 GCA_026419655.1 Armatimonadota bacterium
TCCGACCGCTACAAACATCTCCGACCTGCCCGAAGCTGTGGGAGAAACCCTTTGAAAAGGGTTGTCCCCCAGACCCCCTTGCCAAACTTTTTCAGGCTCCTTCCACCACGCACACCGTTGGGTATAGCGTAAGTCGCAGCGGTGCAGGAAAAACTTTTTTGCCGGCGATGCAATCGCAGGGATGGCCTCGTGGCCCCACGCGACAGGTAGCATCAACGGCCTGCCGCTTTCTCAAAGGCTCGCAGCAAATCAGCCGCAAGCACAGTGTTGCCGTAGTGGGTCTCGAAATAGCGCACAGCCCAGCGCGTCGCGAGCCGCTCCTGGATTGTGTCGGGAAACTCGACGCCAAGAATGGCGTCACGCACGAGGAAAAGGCGATAGCCATAAGGAGCCATCGGCTCGACTCCGCCTGGCGCCCGGAGGATGCACATATCCGCGGCAAAACCCGTGTAGATGAGGTTCTCTATCCCCAGGCGGCGCAAGGCTCTGTGCATCTGGGCGGTCTGGTAAACAAAGGGTTCGCCTGGAAGCGGAGCAACTGTGCCGGCCCTGTCCTTGCCGCAGTATGGCGGATTTGTAGCGTAGCCCTCGCCGTGGCTGCGCGCCGCGATTTTCTCTCGCCAGCCGGGCACGACTGGCTCTTCAGCGGCTCCTGCGCGTGGGTCTTCCTGCGCCTGGTCGGTGTCGGCGAGGGCCTCTGGGTGACGGGCAGCTATGTCCGCCGTTTCCACATGGCAGACCACGATTCCTGCTGCCCGCGCCCCATCCACCAGCGGCCGGATTACTTCCCGCATTATTCGCTCGGCCTCAGCAATAGCCTCACGCGACCCCATGCCCACCCAGTAACGGTCGTCCGCAGGCTGACCTCCCTCGCAACCAATGTCCCAGCAATGCATAACAATTAGGGCCGTCCGCTCCTCACCCAGGCAGACTTCTTCGTACTCGTACCCCATCCGGCTCAGCGGCACCGTCCGATAAAAGCGCGTAGGCAGGCATAACATTCTTCTCTTCTTCCCCTGCGCCGTGGAAAAATATCCTGGGGGAAAACCCTTGAAAAGGGTTGTCCCC
>JANZZA010000623.1 GCA_026419655.1 Armatimonadota bacterium
CTCGACCGGCCTGAGTTCGAGAAACTTTTGAGTCTGAGCCCTATCCCTTGCGGTAAAGGTACAGCAGTGGGCGTAAGATGCCAACAGCTTCCGCCCGCGTCATGTGCTTGCGGTAAAAGCTTCCAGGCAGGCGTGAACTCCATGAGCTCCTGCGTCTGCGCCGTGGTGCTCCGATGAAAGGGGCGCGAGTGCCGCGTAGTTGGGCGAATCAATCACCTCAACAGTCCAGAAGCCCGTCATCCAACCACGATATTAACCAACCGTCCGGGAACCTTTATGACCTGACGCACTTGTTTACCTTCCAGGTAGCGCTGGACCTTGGGTGAGGCGAGGGCCTGCTGAGCGACAGTCTCGATGTCTGTGTCGGCAGGCACCTCCAGGCGGTCCCGCAATTTCCCATTGACCTGGACGGCAATAGTTATTGTCTCGGCTGCAGCCACGGCCTCGTCGTAGCCTGGCCAGGGTTGCTCCCACGTCGTTCCCTGGTGGCCCAGCCGCTCCCAAAGCTCGTCGGCGATGTGCGGCGCAAAGGGCGAAAGCAAGAGGGCCAAACTGTCCATGGCCTCGCTATAGACCGCCCGCCCAGCCTCATCCTGCTCAGAAAGCTCCCCCGCGAAGGGCAGCATCTCATTGACCAACTCCATCAGGCTGCTGACAGCCGTGTTCAGGCGCATCGTTTCCACGCTTTCGCGAATGCCGCGCAGGGTCTGATGGGTCTTGCGGCGGAGTGCTCGGTAGGCGTCGGGCAGGTCAGTATGGGCGGGCATGCGCTCGCGCCAGTCGGACAAATAAAGGTCGCGGTAAGCCACCACCGCCCGCCAGGCACGATTGAGAAACCTGAATACGCCTTCGACGCCCTGGTCGGACCATTCGGCATCCTGGTCGGGCGGCCCCATGAACAGGATAAACACCCGCCCGGTGTCAGCGCCGTAACGCTCATTAATCTCTTCGGGCGTGACGATATTGCCCAGGGACTTGGACATCTTCGCGCCGTCTTTGTAAATCATCCCCTGCGTGAAAAGCTCCGTGAATGGCTCCTGAAAGTCAACCATGCCCATGTCGTAGAGCACCTTGGTAATGAAGCGCGCGTAAAGAAGATGCAGGGTTGCGTGCTCAATACCGCCCACGTACTTGTCCACCGGCAGCCAGTACTTGACCGCTTCGGGGTCGAAGGGGCCGTTGCTATAGTGGGGACTGGGATAGCGAAGGTAATACCAGGCGCTGTCAACGAATGTGGCCAGGGTGTCCACTTCCCGCTTGGCCGGTCCACCGCACTGCGGGCAAGATGTGTTTACAAATTCCGGCACGTTCTCCAGAGGCGACCGGCCGCCTGGTGTGTAGTCGGGCACCTCCGGCAACAGCACCGGTAGCTGGTCTTCAGGCACCGGGACCGTCCCGCAGCCGTCGCAGTACACGATTGGAATCGGCGTGCCCCAGTACCGCTGGCGGCTCACCAGCCAGTCCCGGAGCCTGTAGTTGACGGTGCGGCGGCCAATGCCAAGCTGCTCGAGATAGTCTGCGATCCGCTCCTTGGCTACGGTATTTGGCAGCCCGGAGAAGTGGCCCGAGTTTATCTGGACGCCGTCGCCTTCCCACGCGGCTTGCATGGTGTCCGGGTCGAGGATTTCGCCTTCGGGCTGGATAACCACGCGGATTTCCAGGCCGTGCTTGCGGGCAAATTCGAAGTCACGCTGGTCGTGGGCCGGGACAGCCATGATAGCGCCGGTGCCGTATTCCATGAGCACGTAGTCGCCGACCCAGATGGGCGCTGGCTCGCCTGTGAGCGGATGGGTGCAATAGGCCCCGGTGAAAATCCCTTCCTTCTCGCGCTCGACGGACGTGCGCTCCGCCAAATCGCGCGCCATGGCCTGCTGGCAGAACCGGCGGACCTCATCAGCTTGCGGCCGGCCCGCGATGAGCTTCTCCACCAGCGGATGCTCCGGCGCCAGCACCATGTAGGTGATCCCGTAGATTGTGTCTATGCGCGTCGTGAAGACTTCCAGCTTTTCGTCCATGCCCTCGATGGGCAACGAGAATTGCACGCCCTCGGAGCGGCCTATCCAGTTTTCCTGCATCACGCGCACGCGCTCAGGCCAGCGCTCAAGGAGTCTCAGGTCTTCCAGCAGGCGGTCGGCATACTTGGTGATGGCCAGGAACCACTGCTTCATCATCCGCCGCTCGACGGTGGAGTGGCAGCGGTTGCAGGCGCCCCCGACTACTTCCTCATCAGCCAGGACTGTGCGGCAGGATGGGCACCAGTTGGCCGGCGCATCGCCGCGATAGGCCAGGCCGCGCCTGTACATCTGCACGAACAGCCATTGATTCCAGCGGTAGTACTCCGGCTCGCAGGTGGAGATTTCCTTGGACCAGTCGAAGCTTATGCCTATCTGGTCGAACTGGCGCTTCATATTAGCGATGCAGTCAAGAGTCCACTGGCGAGGATGAATGCCGCGCTGGATGGCCGCATTTTCGGCCGGCAGGCCAAAGGCGTCCCAGCCCATGGGGTGCAGGACGTTGTAGCCGAGCATGTGCATGAAGCGGGAGATTACGTCGCCGATGACGTAGTTGCGCATGTGCCCCATGTGCAGGTTGCCGGACGGGTATGGGAACATGTCCAGGTAATAGAACTTTGGCCGGTCACCGCCGGCTTCGACGCGGAACAGGTCTCGGTCGCGCCATATGGCCTGCCATTTAGCCTCGATGGCTCTGAAATCGTAGGGGTCGTAACTCGCGCTCATGGCAGCAGGGTCCTCGCTTGGTGGAAAAGTGTTTTCAATAGTTTACGGGGTGCGTGTGACAACCCAGGGCTTCTGGCAGCCGCTTCGCTGGCAAAGAGTCTGGCCTAGAGCCGGCGCGGCCAGCGGCCTTGGCCTTCACCACGTAGGGCCATGACGAGGAATAGGTAGTGCAACTGATTGGAGAATTGGTACCGGCCGCGGCCCACGGTGCGGATCACGCCCAGCTCACGCATCCGGATTAGGAAGTTGTGCCAAACCTTCTTTTCGGCTTCCGACAAGCGGCCGCGCACGTCCTCAGCTTTAAACTCGAACTCCAGGGAAGTAGCAATTTTACTAAGAATGCTGCGATAGCGCTCACTCTTTATGGCACTTAACACTTTCGGCTCCACGTGCTTGCGGCCCACAACTTCGGCCGCAGTACTCACGCCCCAAAACGCATCTTCGTAGGTGACAACGCCATCTTGGTCGTGCCGAAAAGTGGCGTCGCCGATTTCGTGCGCCAGAACGGGGAGCCCGCCGGCGTAGTAGCTCATCATCTCAAGGGCGTCCTGATTTACTGACACGCCGACGGTTGCGAAAGCTTTGCGGTAGAAGTCCTGAGTTTCGACTGCCGACCATGGCAGCACATCCACGACCTCGAATACCCTGTCTAGCGAAGGTTGGAGCTCTAACAGGCTCCTGCGCCGCTCCTCGAGACCTACGAGCAGCAAAAAGAGTCGTACTGGTTCTCGAGCTATAGAAAGCTCGTCAATGAGGCTTTTGAGCCAGTCAGCGAACTCCTGCGACCCTGACAAGCCGTTGATGTCGTCGAGAGCCAAGCACACCGCTTTCCCGGTTGCCTTGGAGATTTGCCTGATGGCGGGCGCAAAGTCATTTACGACTTGCGCCAGCTCATCGTGGGTAGGCGCGAACTCAAGGGTCACCCCGAACAAACCGACCTGTCGTACCCTGCTGCCGAAAAGTTTTAAAAGCTTTTCGTGCCACGGCCGGTCGATGCTGTCTTTGAGCGTTCTGTCGAACACACGACGGACCATTTCGTCCAGGGTGCGAACGCCTCCGAGCAACGCATGGGCGGAAAGAACGTCGTGGCGACGCTCCGCAGCGGTCAATACGTAATGAGCCAGCGACGTTTTGCCGATACCCCTCTCTCCTACGAGGAACGCTACGCGAAGACTTCCTCTATCAGCCTCCCCTGCCAAGCGCAGGAGTCTATCTACCTGCTCTTGGCGGCCCTCGAAAAGCTCTTCACGCACTGGTTGGCCCGGCATGAAAGGACTGGAGACGTCTCGCGCCATGGCAAGTTCCCGCCCCAGGGTGCCAGCATTTACTGAGCTTGTAAGCAGGCGTCCGGCGCTGCCGCGTGAGATACACCTTCGCCCGCGCCTGGCTACCGGCACACGCCGTAAATTAATATTAGCACGCTTCAAGGTTCTTGGCGAACGCGAGGCAAAACTGCCGGCGCGCACTCACTAGCACCGCTACCCACAAGTGCGAGCCATTGCGCCGACAGTGAAAGGCGTTCACTCACTGCGCAGGCGGTAGGCCGCAGAGGGCGGCCACGCGCCACTGGCCATCCTGCAAGAACAGATGTAGACAAGCATCCATGGTACCGGCCCGCATGCCGCCGACGGTTACCTGCCAGCGGGCCGAGGCTGACGCCAGGGGCGGTCGTGGTTCGATTATTGGCTCTGCTGCCGTGCCCAGCTCGATGGCGCCCATGTAGACGGCCTGGGCC
>JANZZA010000667.1 GCA_026419655.1 Armatimonadota bacterium
GCCCCGACGGAGGGCTGGTCTCCGCCGGCGGGCGGTCAGGCTTACTCGTCCAACGTGGGCCTTTCACCAGCCAGACGTGGCAGGCAGTGTCCAGCAAAACCCTGTGGCCGCGCCCGGACGCGCTGAAAGCAAACTGCAGGCCGCGGCGGCCCGCGCCACCCTGGGGAACGGGCAGGGTGAAGGGCACCGTCACGGTGCGCCCGGCAGGCACGCTGACTCGCGCCGCGGTGGACACTGGTGGCACTCCAATGCGCCCCTCAACCTGAACCGCTGTCTCGCCCGCATCTCGCGGATTTGCGACCGAGACTAAGGCCGGGAGCCGTCCTTCCTTCGCTTGCCGGGCCGGCGCCCAGGCCAAAGTCAAAAAGGGGTGACCACCACGGTCGTTGAGGCCTCGGCCAGAAGCGTGCCGTCCGACGACCTCAGCAGAGCCTGCACCGGATAACCGCCAACCTTTTCTAAGGTAGGTGCGCGCAGCCGAACATAAAACGTCGCCTTCTGACCGGGTTTCAATGCAACAGGTATAGACTTAGGGAGTGCTGTCCATCCAACTGGGCGCACCAAAAGGCTACCACGCAAGACCGACGGACTGGCAATCTCAGCCTTCACGGTCACGTCGTCGCCCGGCGCAGGCCGGGCAGGCCTAGCCGAAAGCTCCAGAGCAGGCCTGGCAGCTCCAACGTGCCGGAACTCGCCGCTGATGAAGACCGGCATGTCGCCAAGCTCCAGCGTAAGCATGCCGCCGACGGTCCTGCGCGTCTCCTCGAAGGCGTCTCCCCATTGCAGCCTGGCCCTGTCGACGCCTAGGGCAAAGGCGGCCGTGGCCGTGACGCCGTCCGCCCAGGCCACGATGACCTGTTCTTTCCCGCGCCGGAAAAGAAAGGCGTAGCGTTTGTCGTCTGGTGCAGTTGGCAAAAGCTGGCGCACGAACTCTGCCCCTGCCAGGTGCCGCGTCATTACCCAGAAGGCTACCAGTGCTGGCTTGGGCTGATACGTGTCCCAACGCACCAAGCCGTAGCGATGTTCAACGTAAGTCGGGTCCGGACCGTCGTCCTGAAAGTCGTACCAGAACACTCGCTCAATGAAGGGCAAACCGCGAGCGAGGACGAAGGTTCGGACCAGATAATTAGCCGATGTTTGCTCGGGGACGCCGTAGGGGTCCTCATGCGTCGGCCAGCCTATCTCCGTAAGCCAGAGTTTCTTGTCCTCCATGCCGTACCTTACCATAAGGTCGCGGGCACGCTTCATTTCATCCACAAACCCCGTGGCCTCAGGCGACCCGGGAGCTCGGTAGGGATGGATTGACAATGCATCCATGTACCCAGCGCCGCCAAGCTCAAGTACCCGCTCGATGTAGCGAAGGTCCGTGTAGGAGGTGCATACGCCCAAGACCGTGCAGTTCGGGTCGGCCTGTTTGACAGCCTCATAGGTCGTCTTCAGCAGCCCGAAGTACTCGTCGGGATTTGGCTCGCGGCCATGCCAGAAGAGGAAGCCAACGTTAGGCTCGTTGTACACCTCCCAATCTCGGCATACATCCCCATAGCGCTTCACCAGCTCGACGGCATAGCGTGCGAAGCCCTGCCAGCCGTCGGGTGTGTGTGGAGCCTGGCCGCCATCGTAGTTGGGGTTGCTGTAGCTAAAAAGAAATAAGGGGTGCAACCCTGTTTGACGGGCAGCCCCGATAAACTGTCCCAAACGCTCGTGGAAAACCCATTCACCTCTGCGCGGCTCGGCAGCAGCCCAGCTCCATTCGTCGCGAAAGCATTCAAACCCGGCACGCCGGATCAACTCGAAGCACTCCTCGGTTTCATGGAGCCACTGGCCGAAAAGCGTGCAGAAGCGGAAAAAATGCAAGCAGACACCGAAAAACGGGTTATCTGAAAGCCTAATGGGATGCGGCGGAGCGAGCACGGCCATGTATGCGCGGCTGGCCTCGGTGTCGTTGACTTTCACCGATACGGTGAGCATGCCTAAAGCCGCATGAGATGGCTGCAGGGACAAGACCTCAGCTTCGCCGCCTTCTATTTGCACCGTTGCCTCGCGCCGCGCAACCAAGCGCTCGCGGGCGTCGGTTACCACAACCACCACCTTGCCCGTGACCGGCTCGGTGAGGCAGGTATTGCGCGCGGTGACCTTTAGCTCCCATGGCTCATCGCTGAAGACCACGTTTCCAAACCAGCCGGTCTCGGCTGTGATGGCCAGGGCAGCACTGGGCGGAGCGACCGTGATGTAACTGAGGTCGTCAAAGAATACGTCGCCGCTCAACGGCTCGATATCACTGTCCACCAGCACGCTGTCGAAGGTCAGGGGATAGTTAATCTTGCCATCAGCGTTGCCGCCCCAGAAGCCCTCGATACGGTCCAGGCGGCAGGACATCTGACGCCAGCCCGTGAAGTCCAGCTTGCCCAGCGTCCACTGGAAGGTTTCAGCAGCGCGGTCAAATAGCCGCACGCGCACCGACTGGCCAGAGCCGTCGCCGCACACCCAGACGCGGAATTCCGTCGGCTCGCCTGCGAGGGTGATGCGGCCGCCGCTAAGACCAATGCCCGAGAACATGATGCCCTCGACGCCCGGGTAGTTGTAGTGAAGCTTGGCGGAGTGGCGTCCAGAATGGGCCTCCGCTGCGCTCAGTTCTGCCTGACAGCCTTCGGGAAGCTGCTGGCCAACTAACACTGGCTCGCGACCGTCGTCAAAGTTAGTAATAAGAAGCTCCATCTCTCGCGGCTGAGCACAAAAAGCAACTGCAAGAAAAATGGTGACGCCGAGCACGAGAAGCACGCCTCCAGATTGAGATTAGTCCCATTGATTACTGCTGCAGAGCCTTCACTTCCCCGGTGCGTCGCGTCTATACAGTTTAGCTTGCGGGTGCAAACCTGGGCCTCACACAGACATGCAGCTGCGTCCGGACAAGTTTTACAACAGTCACCCTGGTGAGACACATTGTACAGCGCTCTGGTCTGTCTGGCTAAACCGACTTCAGCGGGGAGGGATTACTTCTTTCTCATGCCTCCTCCCGCTGGCCACAAGAGCACGCACAGAGTATTGACGGCTCCGGTGCCACGGGCAGACAAGAGGTGCGCGACTACCTCAACGGATGTGAGGAAAGCCTTCCCAGGTGCCACTTGCAGATGAGACACGTCCTGTTCCGACCTATAACAACGCAAGAAAGAATGTCTGTGCTATGAGCAGCACGAAAACACCCGGGTTACATACCTGAGGAGCAAGCTTTGCAAAGGTGATTGTTGCCAAAGCCTGTGGAGGCCTACCCGAGGTGCAGCAAGTGTACAGAGCTGTGCACTCGAGCTATTGATTGCACCGAAATCTCGCACTCGCAGAGGGAGGTTCTGCCACAGTTGCCAAAGAGTTTCCTGTACAAGAAAAAGCCACGCGGATGTTTCGTGGCTTGCCGGCTGCACGAAAGCAAAGACTCTTGACAACTCCACTGTCCGCTGGAGACGTGACGTCCACCCTGGGGCGGAGTATAATGAACGGGAACTAGCAAAGCCCCTGACGGCGTTAAGCATTCCGGCCAGCCATTTTGGAGGAGGGCCGGAATGTTGTTGGCTGCAGGGCCTGGTGACGCCGCACGGGCCGCGCCCTCATCACTAAGGGGCGGAAGGTATATCGTTGGTGGGTAAACGAGCGCCCGGGGGTGAGCTACCATAGCACTCGCCATCCGAACCGAAGGCTTGACGAAAATCTATCAGTTAGAATTCGGCCGCAAGCAGACGGGCGTAGAGGACCTGAACCTAGAGGTTGAGGAGGGCCAGATTTTTGGTCTGGTCGGCCCAAACGGGTCGGGCAAGACAACTACGCTGAAGCTACTACTGGGGCTTGTCTTTCCAACCAGTGGCACAGGTGAAGTGCTGGGCTTTCCTATAGGCCATCCGGCGTACAAGGAGCGCATAGGATTTCTTCCAGAAGGCCCGTATTTTTACGACCACCTCAACGCCGTGGAGCTGCTGCGGTTTTACGGCGGCCTTTTCGGTCTGGGCGGCAAGGAGCTTGACAGGCGCGTGCAGGAGCTATTGGAACTGGTGGGGATGTGGGACCGCCGGCATATCCGCGTGCGCAATTATTCCCGTGGCATGCTCCAGCGCGTAGGTGTGGCCCAGGCCCTCATCAACGACCCGGACCTCATCTTCCTTGACGAGCCGACTTCGGGCCTGGACCCGCTGGGCGCTATGCAAATCCGCGAAGTAATCACCCGCATCCGGGACCAGGGCAAGACGGTGTTCCTTTGCTCCCACCTGCTTAAGGAAATGGAGCCGCTTTGCGACAACATCGCCATCCTCAACCGCGGCCGGGTAGTTCAGAGCGGGACGGTGGACGAGCTTCTTGCCGGGCCGCAAGGCATGTATATGCTACGCGCCCACACAGTTCCCCAGGAGGTGGTCGAGTCATTGCGCTCCTTCGCCACCGAAGTCAGGACCTGGGATAGCGAGATTGAAGCTACCTTTGCTGACCAGAAGCTTGCTGCCCAAGCCCTTGAAGCAGTAGTGGAGGCCGGTGGGACAGTGCGGGAACTGTCGCCCTATCGCCGCTCTCTTGAGGAAGTCTTCATTGACGCCGTCGGAGGAGAAGCCCAATGAAGGCCATCTACCGCGTCGCCCGCGCTACCTTTTTCGAGGCATGGCGTCGCCGCTTTCTCAATGCCATCCTGGTATTCGCAGTTCTCATCATCGGCTCTTCGTGGTCTCTGGCGTATCTGCAGCCAGGCGCTGAGCTAACCCTGCTCATTGACATTGGCCTTGGCGCTATCCGCTTCTTCGGGATGCTCATCGCCGTCTTCCTGGGCGTGCGCCTTATCGCCGACGAAATGGAAAAGCGCACCGTCCACACTCTCCTCGCCAAGCCCGTGACGCGCACTCAATTCCTGGTTGGCAAGCTCGTCGGCGCCCTAGCCACTGTGTGGAGCAATATCCTGCTCATGGGCATCGCCTTCTACATCGTCTTTGCCCTCAAGGCTCCCCAGTTCCGCAACATGGACCCCGAAAAGGGACCCGTGGTGCGCATGGACTTCATGTATGCCAACATCGCCAAGGCCATTGGGCTAAGCTTCCTGGAAGTTGGCTGCATTGTGGCCATCGCCGTGATGGCCTCGACTATCTTCTCGTGGATTCTGGCAGCGATTTTCAGCTTCTTCCTGTACTTCGTCGGCCAGATGGCAGATTTCTTCCGCGTCCTTGCTCAGAACCCCGACCGGGTAGAAAGCGCCGTTCAGCGCACCTTCTTTGCCATCCTCTACGCGGTCCTTCCCCACTTCGAGGTCTTCGATGTGCGTGAGGCCATTCTCAAGGACCAGTTCCTGCCCTGGCTAACCCTGGGCAAAATCGTCGCCACGGGCGTGTTATACATTGTCATCGCCACCCTCATTGCCTGGCTGGCCTTTAAGGGCCGCGAGGTGTGACGCGAGGCGCGATCGCGCTATGCACAGGCGCCGCGAGAAGCTTTCAACTGTGGCTGGCGTTGTCGCTCTAATCGTCCTGGTAGGCCTTCTCCAGGTCTCCCTCCGGTCTACCAGTTACGACCGGCTGGTCCTGGGGCTCAACCGCCCCATGCCCATAACCAAAGTGGTAGATTTCGACCCAACGGCCATCACGGGGGTGGTTATCGGCGCCATCCTGGGTGGCTTTCGAGAAGTTGCTGCCACTATGCTCTGGCTCAAAGTGGATGAACTCTGGGATTCGGGTAGGGGCACCGAATTCGCAACCCTAAACCTCATGCGTACCGTCACCCTCCTTGACCCACACTGGATTGAACCCTGGCGCATTACGGCATGGCATCTTGCCTACAACCTGTACGTGGAAACTGAAGACCCGCACGAACGTGCCATCCTTCTCGACAAGGCCGTTGCCTGCCTCAAAGAAGGCATCTCCTGGAACCCTGATATTTACGACCTGTACTTCGAGCTAGGCTGGACTTATTTCGACAAAATCAAGGACTACGAAGAAGCCACCAAGTGGCTCGAGGCCTGCACCCAATTTGAGCATCCTGAGTATATAGAGCGCCTAATCGCCCATGCATACGAGCGGCTGCCGGAGATAGACAAGGCCCTCGACTGGTACGATTACTGCATCAAGCGCAACCCCGGCGACCATACTGCTATCGGGGCTACCACTACCATTCGCGAGCGTTATCTTCGTGCGTGGCGCCTGGCTCAGCAAAAACGCTACGACGAAGCCCTGAAGGAACTGGAGTATTATCTGATGGTTGATCCCGAAGACCTCATTGGCCTTCACTTCAAGGCTGACCTGTACGAGAGAATGGGGCAGAAGCGAAAGGCGCACGACATATGGAAGATGGCCGGAGAGATGCGGGCGCTGGACGACTACGCGCGCTACCGCGCCAGCCTGCTGGCCGCTGAGCTTGGTCTGCCCGCTCCGCCACAGCCAAGAGCACTGATGGAAACCAAGAAGGAATTAGCTGTCCCCGTGCCGAAGTAAATAGTGAGCATCGGCTGCTGGGAGAGCACGGCGAGTAGGGGGCGTGGCACTGAGGTGGCTGGCGCGCCCTGCTAAATGGCCCAAGCAGCGAAAAGCTCAGGGGACAAGCTTGGTTTACATGGCTCTCAGGGTGACACGCACGCGACCAGGGCGTATGTTGCCCGCGGCCGGACAGGTCTGTTCGCCTCGACGACTACGACACACAGCTAAGGCCTTTACTCTGATAGAACTTCTCGTAGTCATAGCCATTATCGCAATCCTGTCCGGTATCCTGTTTCCAGTCTTCGCGCGGGCTCGTGCCAAGGGCCGCCAGGCTTCCTGCACCAGTAACCTCAAGCAGCTTGCCACTGCGCTGCACTGCTACGCCAACGACCACGACGAGATGTTCCCTCTCGACACGGACATCGGCCCTGGTTCCTTCTGGTTCGAACGGATCCAGCCATATGTGAAGAACGAACAGATCGGCGTCTGCCCGCAGCAAGGTTATGCGCCGCGCATCCCACCCGGGGCGGACCATCACTATCCCGCTACATACGCAATGAATGCCGTAATGTGCCGTATGGACTTCTTCGGCGGCAACACCCTTTATGACCTGGCGAGGATCCACTACACCTGCGACGTGGCGGCCATGTTCATGCTGGGAGAAGCCGTGCGAGACATCGCCCCACCGCAATGGTTCTTCCCTGCCTGGTGGCCCTATCCCGAATACCACGACTTTCTGCACAACGGCCAGGCTAACGTGGCTTTTGTAGACGGTCACGTAAAAAGCCTCGGCCCGGGTGCTGTGTTCAGTGACTACCCCGGCGTACTTAGGTAGCCACTCACACTGATGCCTGCTGCTGCGCCCGCAGGTGCCCAAGTGCCTGGACTTTACTTCGTTGACAGACCACCGCCTGTCCCCTAGTATGCTTGCCGCGTGCAAACCATGCTCCCTGGCGACCTGTTGCTTCGCGTAGAAACCCCAGCCCGCTATGTGAACGGGGAAATAAATGCCGCAGTCAAGCCCCACGCCCGGGTGAGGATTGCCTTTTGCTATCCCGACGTCTACCAGGTGGGCATGGACCATCTTGGAACGCTGATACTCTATCACGTGGCCAACTCGCACGAGGAGGTGGCTGTCGAGCGCTGCTTTGCGCCCTGGCCTGACTGCGCACAACAACTGCGCCACCTCGGGCTGCCCCTTTCCACTCTTGAAACAGGTACCCCGCTGCGCGACTGCGACATAGTTGGCTTTACCCTCCAGTACGAGCTCACCTACCCAACACTGCTGGCGATGCTGCATATGGGTGGCATACCCGTGCGGGCAGCGGAGCGCCGCGGAAGCGACCCAATAGTTATCGCCGGCGGCCCAGGAGCAACCAACCCCGAACCCCTGGCGCCCTTTATTGACCTTTTCTGCATCGGTGACGGAGAGGAGCTGCTGGAGGAGCTGCTGGCGCGGTATGAAGCCGTCACAGATGACCTGGGCCCGCGCGCCAGATGGGGACTAGATGAGCGCCAGCAAGCCCTCGCCGCGCTGGCGGAAATTGAGGGCGTTTACTGGCCCGCTGCTTACGAGGTGCACGAAATCGCCGGACAGCTCATTCCCCAGCCTGGCCGCGGCGGAAAAGAGAAAATAGTTGCCCGACTGGTGCGAGACCTGGACGCCGCACCCTTTCCAACCAGCCCGCCGGTGCCCTGGGTGGAAACCGTCCACGACCGCGGCCAGCTCGAAATCGCCCGTGGCTGCACCCGCGGCTGCCGGTTCTGCCACGCGGGGATGTTTTACAGACCCGTGCGGGAGCGCAGCCCTGAAATCCTAGCCCGGCAGGCCGCGGAACTGGTGGACAATACCGGCTACGACGAGCTTTCCCTGGTCGCGCTCAACTGCCCCGACCACCGCTGCATTGAAGAAGTCATTGAGGCTGTCCAGGGGGCAGTCGCCGGCCGCGGTGTGAGCCTGGGGCTGCCGTCGCTGCGCGTAGACACCTTTAGCGTTGACCTGGCGCGCAAAATCGCCCAGGTGCGCAAGGGCGGAATGACCTTTGCCCCGGAGGCTGGCACTCAGCGCCTGCGCGATGTAATCAACAAGAACGTTACCGAGGAGGACCTTCTCACAGCGGCGCAGGCAGCTTTTGAGGCCGGTTGGCTGACGGTGAAGCTTTACTTCATGATTGGCCTGCCTACGGAAACGGCTGAAGACGTCGCTGGCATAGCCGACCTAATCGCACAGGTGGCGGCCACAGGGCGCAGAGCACTGGGGCGCAAGGCCGGCCGCCTGCAGATAAATGTTTCCATAGCCGCCTTCAATCCCAAGCCGCACACACCATTTCAATGGTGCGGCCAGGCACCCTGGGAGTACCTCGAACGCGCACGCAAACGCCTGCAGATGGCCGTCCGCGACCGCGCCGTGCGGTTGTCTTTCCACGACTTCGACCAGAGCCTGGTTGAAGCCGCCATTAGTCGCGGTGACCGGCGCGTGGGAGAGGCTATCGAAGCCGCCTGGCGGGCAGGGGCGTACCTGGACGCTTGGAGCGAGTTTTTCGATGTAGGGCGCTGGCGGCAAGCGATGGAGCGGACGGGCCGTGCGCCAGAAGAGTGGGCCGGCCGCGAAATCGCCCTCGATGCCCCCTTGCCCTGGGACGTTATAGACACTGGCGTGACAAAGGAATTCCTCGCTGGAGAGTACGAAAAGGCGATGAAAGGTCAGGCCACGCCAGATTGCCGAGAATGGGAATGTCATTCCTGTGGAGCTTCGCGGCGCGTGCCTGGCTGCCGAGGCGTTATTCCTGACGCACAGTGCAGGTGAGTTTTTTCTACAGGCAGTCGAGCGCAAGGAGTAAAGCCAGTAAACCATAAGTGGGAGACCGCAAAGTTGAACGAGGCCGTGAGATGGCGTGCGGTAATAACGTACCGTAAAACAGGGCGGCTGCGGTATCTCAGCCACCTGGACGTGACGCGAGCGATGGAGCGGGCGCTGCGGCGTGCGGCGGTGCGGGTGGCCTACACTCAGGGCTACAACCAGCGGATGCGCCTGAGTTTTGGGCCTCCCCTTCCTGTAGGCGCCGAAGGCCTGCGCGAGCTCTGCGTGGCTGTACTGGAGGAAAGAACGGCTGCGGCGGAAATCGTCGAAAGACTGCGCCACCAGTTGCCCCAGGAGCTCGGTTGCGTAGAGACCACCGTCGAGCCAGACGACAGACAATCTCCGCTTAAGCACCTGCGCTGGGCTAACTGGCGCATCGTGGTTGTTAGCGACCCGCCCGTCCCGCCCGAGCAAATCTGTGGCGCCGTGGGGTTGTTGGGCAGGCAAGCTACCGGTGGCACGCCGCGGCTGGAAGGCGAAGAAAACGATGCGTCGAACCGTATCCTGCGTGCGGAAGCTGTAGTGAACGGAGAGGAGGTAGAAATCCTCGCAACAATCGGGGTGGCCGAGGACAATTACCTTTCTCCCGACAAGCTGCTCCGCGCTGTGGAAGCGCGTCTCCAAAGGCCCATCGCCCTGCGATGGACAAGGGCGGTGCGAGTGGGCTTTGAACGATGAAGGCAACGCTGTGGGTGGGCTGCAGCAATATCCTCGTGCGGCCGACGGGCGGCCAGGGTGGCGACTGCAAAGCGAAGTCTTTTGAATGAGGCAGGATCGGCGGGTCCTTTGACATAGCTAAAGACGCAAGGAGGCATAAGCATGTGCAGGTTTTTGATGGCTATGGCCGTATTGTTAGCGGTGCCATACCTGGGCCTCTGCGACCTGGTCTGGTTTGATGGCTCCCGGTCTGAGGGAGGGCCACCGGGCAAGCTGCTGAGCGACAATGACGGCTACTATGGAGACCGTATTCTGACCGGCGTGGAATACACCTATGAGCGCCCGCCTGACAATCCGCCTGACCGTTGGCGGGACGACGCCAGTAAGTTTGGGCGGCGGCTGCTTGACGGGCGGCCAGCAGGGAACTGGTGGACGCCGGTGGGGATAACTGGCCCGCTGGTGGTCACCTTTGACTTCAAGCGCACCTGCGAATTTTCCGAAGTTGATATAGATACGCGCAACAAGAAAGTCGCGATTAAACTACAGGTGGCAGATGGCGCTGATGGCCCGTGGCAGGAAGCTTTCTCACGCTCCCTGGAAGATTGTCCCGACCAGCAGTTCCATCGCATCGTACTCCCGCAAAGGCCCAGGGGCCGGTACCTGCGCTTGACTGTGGAAGCGCCTGGCATTACCTGGCTTGAAGAAGTCCTGGTATGGGGTGATGCGGAGGTAACAGCAGAAAGACCCGAAGCACTAAACCCGACCTATCCAAGCCGCGATCCCTCCTCTATCTCCTTTGAATCCATACCTGGCATTGAGCGGACAGCCTTCCCGGATGCACGCTTTTGGGCCTGGACGGCCGACCTAGGCCCCATGGCGAAACAACCTGCAGTGTGGTCCCAGGTGCCCACGTGGGACGCAATAACGGACAAACCATTGCTGCCGGCTCGCGCAGAAGTACGCGACTCGGTGGAGATAGTGATGGCCCGCAACGAGACCGAGTGCCTCGCCTTAGCCCTGACCAACACTTCGTGGGAGCGGGCCTGGGAGACGGAAATCTCGCTCAGCCCCTTCCGCAACGCCGCCGGCCGCGCAGAAGACAAGATTACGGGCGTGGTCCGGGTCATGGGGGCCATACCGTCGCGCTGGTACGGCGTCAATCTTGGGCCTATGTTCCGCGCTGGCAATATGCTGCCTCCGGGCCTCATGCGCCGATACCTCACCAACGGCAGCCTCATAGAGAACTTCCCGCGAGTTACCCTTTCCAAGGCCGGCTCGGCCGTTTTCTGGGTTAGCGTGACCACCAGTGCGGCCAGGCCAGGCCTCTACACGGCCCGGCTTTCCGCGGACGGGGGCCCGTCGCTCATCGTGCGCGCGCGTGTGCTCGATGTAACCCTGCCGGCACCGCGCGTCTGGCTCCAGACCTATTCCTACTGGACAGACCAGTTTCCCTTCCGTGCAGCCGACCGGCCAGCCAAGGAAGTGGCATATAAGAAGTTTCTTGGGATAACTGTGTGGAACGGCTTTCCCGAAGAAAACACCCCGGCGAAGCTGGCCTACGAGAAGAAGAAGACTTACTACCAGGTCTGGGGCATTGGCGATTATGGCCACCAGCTTTACGGCGGCCGCATTGACCCTGACAAGCTCACCGACGAAGACGCGGCAAAGATTGCGGAGCTAATCAGAGGACACGTGCAGAAGGCCCGCCAGCTGGGCCTGGACTACGATGAATGGTACGTCGAGCTGACCGACGAGCCCGGTGAGGGAAATTCGCGGGCTTTCGGCGCCGTGTGCAGGCTAATACGCCAGGCAGACCCCAGGGTGAGAATCTACTGCAACCCGTCTTTCTGGACCGGCGAAGGCCCCGACGGTTGCAGGCCAGACGAAGTTATCTTCGACGCACTCAGCGGCTGGTATAAGGAATGTGTGGACGTCTCGTGCCCCCTGTACTTGCTCCTGCGCAACCGCCCCAGGTCAATGACGCTTTTTGACGCCCCGCGACCTGTGAGGGCTTTCTATAATGTCTGCACGCAGTCGGCGAAGAGCGAGCGGGCGGCGGAAGTGGAACTTTACCGCCGCATGGCCTGGGATGCCTTCAAGCTGGGCTGGAACGGATGGGGATTCTATTCATACTACGCGCCGCGTGGGGACCCGTGGAACGATTTTGATGCAGAGTGGTATACGGGTGAAGACCTGCCCGACTACATAATTGTCTATCCCGGACCCTATGGACCAATACCGACGCGTCAGTCCGAAGCCGTTCGGGAGGGTTACGAAGACTACTGCCTCCTGACGCTTCTGCGAACGAAAAGGCTAGACCGCGAGCTGAATACCATTCTGAGCGAGTATGCCACTGGCAAGCCCCTGAGCGAGTTGCGGCTGCGCGCTTTGAAGGTGGTTGCCGGCAAATGAACACAGCCTCTCGGGCCAACCGGTGAACGTGGCGGACGGGCGGCACATACCTTGCCAGACATGTAAAGGGCAAGAGGAAAGCGGGCCGAAGAGAAACCTCGATGCGCCGGGAACAGACCTTTTGTGTCCGCGGGTAACTCGGACAAACCGGATGCTCGTTGGCGGCAATGGTAATCTGAACAGGTGGACTGTCTCTCGGGCCACACGGGTGAAGAAAAAGGCCGACGAGGAGGGTAAAGGATGAGTCGCGCAGAGGAGAAAATAGCCCGTGTCCACGCCGCCCTGGCACACCGCGAGCCCGACCGTGTGCCGGCCGGCGAGTTCTTTTGGACAGGGTTTTTGAACCGCTGCAAGGCCAAGTGGGGCGATGATTTTGACCCCTACCGCTTTTGGGACCTCGACTACATCGTCATCACCCCAAACATGGACCCCCACATCCAGCCCTTCGAAGTGCTCTGGGAAAGCAGCGAGGACATCGTTCTCAGGACCGGTTTCGGCGCGACAATCAAGAGGTCGGGCGAAAAGCCAATGCCCTACTTCGAAGATTTTTCCGTCAAGCGTCCAGAGGAGATGGGGGACTTCCTACTGGATGCCGCTGAGGACCCGAGGCGATTTTTCGAGGGCGGCGACGATCAGATTAACGGCATTGGCGACGCCATCGCCAGAGACCTGCCACCATGGGATGAGCGCGTGGACAAATACGTCGGCGACTTCGCGGTATTCGGATCTGTGTGCGAGCCCTATGAGTACCTCTGGCGGATTGTCGGCAGCGAAAACGCCCTCCTGTGGATGATAGACGCGCCGGAGATGCTCTCTGAATTCATAGACCGCTTAGGAGATTTCCTCGTGCGCTTTGCCAAGGCGCAGATAGAAGCCGGGCGTGGGCGGCTGGCAGGCATGTATATCTGGGGCGACGTGGCCTATCGGCGAGGGATGTTCTTCAGCCCGGACACGTGGCGGCGTTTGTTCAAGCCCCACGTAGCAGCGCTCATTCGCGTGGCCCACGACGCCGGCCTGCCCGTGGTCTACCACGGCTGTGGTAACTGCACCGTGCTTTACGACGACTTCGTGGAGTTAGGCCTGGACGCCTATAATCCGCTCGAGGCCAAGGCCGGGCTTGATGTGGTTGAGCTAAAAAAGCAATACGCGGGGCGGCTGGCCTTCGTGGGAAACATTGACGTTAGGGTACTTGAGAGCGGCGACCCGGAAGCTATCCGGCGCGAAGTACTCTACAAGCTGCAAGCAGCCAGGGGCGGCGGATGGGTTTTTCAGTCGGACCATTCTGTGAGCAGCAACGTGACGCCCGAAAGCTACGACCTGGCCATCCGCACCCTGCGAGAGTACGGAACCTATCCGCTCCACCTGCCGACGGCCTAGAAACTCGGTCCAACGGCGGCGGGCAATGAGGAATGAAATAGATTAGACACGCAGGCATCCGAGGACGTATCCTGCACAGGAATAGGCGGACAGGCGGCCTGGACGGCGCAAATAACAGGAAGAAGTAGGACAAGACGGGCGTGGGAGACCCCTCAGGGTGCTGCTGCTCTAGTGGCTTTGCGGCCAGTTAGCCGCGGTGGCACTTCAAAGGCCGGGGACACGACCTTGTGGCTTTCCTCCACTCTTGGCAGGCCGACTCCAGCTTCTTCGACATACGCGGTTGAAAAGCGTTCTGCCCCACCCGCGGCCGCAAGTAAAAGATCGGGTACATAGCGCCGTACCATTGCTTCACTCTGGGTAAACCAACACCCGCTCTTGCAATACTCACCCGTGAAAAGAGTCCTGCCCCAGCCGCAGACGAAAAGCCCGGTACACAGCCTTGTACTCTTGTCCCACTGCAGGCTTCCCAGAACCAGCTTGCGCAAGATTCACCCTTGAGAAGGAGTTCTGGCCTCGATGCCTCTTAGCAGACTTTCTCGCGCCGTTTCGGCCACACGGACCTGCTCATGGGCCATGTGCACCCCGAGAACCTCTGCACGACTGTGAGACCCGCCCGCGTTCCGCCCTATCCTCGCGCCGCGAGGTAGCCCCAGACGTAAGCGTTCTGGCCAAAGCCTTCGACTGTGTACTCATCCTGCGCTACGTAAATCCAGATGTCGTAGAAGGCCTCGGGCACCGGCCACCCATATGGTCCCGGCGTGTTTACCTGGCTGAGGAGCAAATTCATCGGCCAGGTAAAAAAGTCGCCCTGCCAGTTCAGGAAGTCGCAAGGTCCGTAGACGGTCAGGCCCAGGGGAGCAGGCTGGCCTGTGATGCGCGAGTCCACGTGAAGAGGGTTTCGCGGCCAGTCTGCGCCCACACCCACGGTGAAGGTAGCATTCATCGGGTTCGCACCGCCGGGGAAAAGGCATGCCTGGAGGATGCCACGCAGGTACTTGGGGTCGCCTGTCAGGAAATGAGCCCGCACCAGGTCCACTGCCTGCGGGACGCTGTAGAAAAACAGAAACAGCGGGCGACCTTTGTCGGAAGTCGTCAGGCCCCAGGCATTGCCGTCAGCATACGCCAGCGCCCGCTCAGCCAGCTCAAGCAATCCGGCCTTCGCCCGCGCCTTGAGCACAGGGTCGGCCATATTGTCCGGCAAGGCGGCATAGGTGAAGGCCGCATGGGCCTGCACGTGATGGCCCCAGGCGAACAGCTCCGGCTTTTCGTTCTTGAGCACCGTGTCCTGCATGAAGATGTCCAGCCAGCGCTTATCGCCCGTTAGCCGGTAAAGCTCAATGGCCGCCAGGTTGCGGTCGTCAGGAATCTCCCAGCGCTCTTTGACCTTCGGCTCCTCGCGGATGCGCTGCCATTCCGCCTCGGCCCATTCCATCGCCCGGGCGGCGCTCTCCCGGTAAGTGGCAGCCAGGCTCTCATCATAGCGCTGCGTCACCCAGGCAAGCCGCGCCGCCACGCTGGCGTATATGAAGCTGGACCACGGGTCCGGCGCGTAGACGTACACCGGCATGGTCTGTTTCCAGCTGACCTCGCCATCGCGGGGGTCGCCCTCGGTCTCCATGCCGTGGCGACACGCGCCGTTCGGTAGCTGCAGCCGCCGGAAACAGTCCACCTCGAACATGATTTCCCTCAGCAGAGAGGGCACCGGCTGCTGGTCTGGCAATGGCCACGACAGCCGGGCAAAGTAGTCCGGAAACATGGCCGCCAGCTCAAGGAGAAGGTCAACATTGTTACGCAGATGGGTCATGCGGCGGGGATTCCAGTCGCCGGCGTCGTGCCAGCCGCCCCAGCCTTCCGGAACTAACTGGTCGGTCCCATATTTGGCCACAGCAAACTCGCATTCGCCGTCCAGGATGCTGTAGGTGGACTGAAACACCTGGACGCCGTCCTCGGGGTGGAAGTCCCTGGGCTTGCGGAAGGCGGTGTACGGCGGTCCCAGCTCAATGCCGCTGCGCTGGTTGAGAAGGCCCTGCATCTGAATGAGGAATGCTTTCTGCCAGACATCTTCTGCGATGCGGAAGGGATGGCTGCAGCCGATGCCGTCCACGTAGAGGCGGTAAGTACCGGGCCTAGTCAACTCAGAGAAATCCATGCGCAACACGTCGGTATAGTTCCAGTTGCGCGGCTCCTTGACCCACATGTACTCAGGCTCGCTAGCGCGCCGCGACACCTCGACCTTGCCTCGATAAACCTCTTTTCCAGTGGCGTCGTCAAGGACTGCGAAGCCCAGGCCATCGGAATAGGACTGAGCTCCGCCCGTCCCCAGCCAAACCGAGAGAAAGCCACGCTTGAGGGGGTCATCTGGCCTGAAACCAACCTGGCAGCAGTGGACGGCCTCGCTCCAGGTCTCCCGGGGCCGGTTGACAAAGCTGTAAGCGGTCTCGCGCAGGTTGATGCGGGAGCAGTCAAGCATGTACCTCGCACCCTCGACGAGCGGATGGGGCAGGTGGAGGTAGACAATGTGGCGCATGGCGAAACTGTCGCGGCCCCAGCCTCCATGCTGCCAGTTCACGGGCTTGCTTTTGCGGCTGACCCTCGCAGGCGCCGTTGGGGCGGCGTAGTTAGGGTCGTCGGGCGACGAAATTGCCCAGGTATCGGCACGGTCAGCCAAAATCTCCAGCAGCGCATCGCCCCTGATCTGGTCGTCGAACACCAGCGTGTCCAGTTTCGGGCCAACCACCTTTGCGACGAAAACGCCGTTACGGTACAGGTCGGCCCTATGGTCCTTGGGCCGCACTTCGTCGCCTGGCTGGGGTATATAAGGCTCGATACGTCCGGGTATGACTTCCCGCGCGCGGATAGAGATGGCGAGCACGTCCGGCGCGACAAGGTAGCTGCGCTCAATCCAGGGCGATTCTGGAGTGTGCCTTACCGCCGCCCGCGCAGCCGCCAGTTCCTCTTCAATTTTCTTACGCTCGGCTTCCAGCCGCGCCTGGCGTGCCGCAAGTACCTCGGCTATCCGCGGGTCGTCCTCTTCTGATAGCAGAACGATGCGCTCGATTATCACTTCTACAGACTTATCGCTCCAGTCCCCTATGATCTGCCAGTTGGTTATATTGGCCAGGTCGAGCTTGCCGGGCTTGGTGAGCGAGTCCGGCTCAGCCAGAGAACCGCCGTTTTTAGGAAGCAGCGTCACCGGGGCATCGTTCGGCGCTTCCCCGGGGGCCGGCAGCGTGAAATCCCACCGGGCAAGATTCTTGGCACGGTCTTCCAGCAGAAAAGAAATGCCGGTAGCCCGGTTTTCGGGAAGGACGCGCAGTACAAACGCTGGAAGTCGGTCTGCGTGCGGCGTCAGGTCCTGCAGCCACACACATCCTCCACCGCCCTTGCCATTGACCCCACGAATAGGAAGGCGGCCGTCGGCCACCGCGACCTTGCCCTCCCATTCTCCGTAGACGAAAAGCAGCGGCTGGTCGAATGCGGTCACGACGACCGGCTCGGCAGCGCCGCTTGTCGCAAAGAAGAACACGCCTACCGTTAGGGCCGCCGAAAGGGACATGTTTGATACGCGGCACCAAGTTACGCCACCCATTGGCCTCCTCCTGACCTTATGCGCCTGGAGTCCGCCCGCACGATCGCCAGTACCAAGACGCGCATCATCCTTCCCGTACGCGCCTAGAACCGGCCTACTGCCACTGGGCGCGCAGCGACTTCAGTTCCCTCCTCCCATGCACGCCTGGAGTTGGCCGCGCCGCTGCGGAACCCGCGATTGGACAGCGCCTTCCATTCTGCACGCGCCTGGAGCCGTCCATTTGCCCACTGTCGGGGTGAGGTAAGCTTCCCTGTCGGAATGGCTTGCCCTCTACGCACAGCCTCCGTGCCTATCGCGAATCCCTCCTTCCAAACGCCCCCGGGCAAGGGTAATACCTCGCACTGGGACTGCTCATCCCGGCAGCCGGAGCACCTGCGTGACCGCCAAAGCGCCGCAACCCTGCGCAGACACATTAGGCTGGCTAAAAATATGCCGTACGGCCACTAGGAACGGAACAAGTCAAGACGATTCTTGCAATAGGCACCACTGAGGCTGCTGCGAAGGCCGGTGCTGGCCTGTCCAGGGTGAGAAAGGTGTAGAAGACCCTGCGCGGAGCTTTTTCCTGCGGCCTCGTGCGGTAGATAATAAAGCACCCTTTGCGACAGTTCCCTCTGCAGCTCTGGGCGGAGGTGATTCTCGACGGCCACTCCTACTGCTATTTCTATCGCTACCGCGGCTTGGGCACCGAGGAGGAGCTGAAGTTGGGCATTGCAATGTCCACGCGAACGGCGGCAAGATAGGCCTGTACGGCAGCCGTATCTTATTCGACGCTGCAATTGATCAAAAACCGCAGCCCGAAGATAAGACGGCTCAGTACGGGTTCGAAAGGACATGCCCATGTGCCCGCGCTTCAACGAGGAGGCAGCCCATAGTGTTTTTCGTTGGCCCCAGCGGTGCCTACGGGCATAGTGCGACCAGCCTCCCTGGACGGCCATTGGACAAGAGACCCATGCTCGCCCGGCGGTGCGATTGTCTTGCTAACCGGGTAAACCGCTGGCACTGAGACTATACGAGATAGATACTTTCTCCCTTCCCGACCGACAGACTTCCCCCGATCATTGAGGTTGAAATAGGCGGGCTCACTAAATCGGCCCCTCTCGCTGCGCTTAAGATAAGCTTTCGTATGGTCGAGGAAAAAGGCGTGGTGGCAGGCCATCGTAACGCGGCCGTTGTCCAAAAAATAGGGGAAGTCACCGCGAACGCCCATGCGCCTGTGAGGTCCGCCCCAGCCACACCACGCTCTGTTCACGCCTGCACCAAGGCCGCGCTGGCTGCAAAAGCGCAGGAAAATACCAGCACTAGCTCACGGTCTTGACCATTAACCAGCAGTCCTCTCCAATACGCGAGACCAGACTTACACGCCCATAGCCCGCCTTCTCATACAGTTGCAGGGCCGCGTAGTTGTCCGCGGCAACCCACAGACCGATTGCCCGGGCACCATGCCTTGCCAGCTCTTGCTCGGCAAAGGAGAGCAGAGCTTGGGCTACACCCAGCCTCCTGAAGCGTTCGACGGTGTGGACGGTCCCAATCCACGCGTCGGGGCCTTGTGAACTAAGAGCTGCTCCACGAGTGCGGTCCTCGGGATATTGCGTGTGGCCACGAATATGCTGGCCGTACCACCGGACCATGGAGAGCCATAGCGACGGCCGAAGCCCGAACTTTCCGAGAAATGCCTGCCTGGCAGCCCATAGTACTGTCTTTGGTGACGCTATAGCGCGCTTGACCTCTTCCATCCTACTCGAGAAAAACACGAAGCCGGCCAGATGGTCGCCCACCCAGCCGGTTACTATTCCCGCCCCTGGCGCGTTGATGTACGCACAGCACTTCACTCGATAATATGTTGACAGAGCCGTCTGGTCTACGTTCCCACCATCAGGCAAAGGGTGTTCCTGGACAATCGCGTCAACGTCGTGCGCGGTCGCTAGTCTTATTCTGAGCAAGCAGCCATCTTTCAGCCTCTGCAAAGTTTCGGCAGCCTTTTGCTGGGGCAGCACACATGACCACCTGCTTCACTCATCAGATGGGCAGACGGCTGAAGAGCGGTGGGCCAAGGACGCGAGCAAGCCCAAGCGGCATCCTGCGCCAGAGCACGCGGAAAGCTTTGTAGGCCCGGCTTTCGCGGCGGTCTGCAAGCGTGGGCCGCTGAGCCACGGGAAGCATTTGGCGATATAACTGGTGCTCCTCTGCTCCCCACTGTTTCTTAAAATGAAACACCCCGCTCTCGCGAGGAGACCGGCCTAGGTCCACCGTGCGGCACCCCTGTCGTATGGCCATTTCGAACAGTTGCCAATACAAGAGGTTATTGGGATAAACAGCCTGGTAATGCTTAATCCAACCTGCGCAGAGCAGCGTGGCAGTAGCGCCAAACAACACTACAAGGGCCGCGGCAACGTGCTGGCTGCCCTTGGTCACGAGAATCGCCTGCGCTGCTGTCCCGAAGGTTGCCATTACACACTCAAAAAACCTCCGCGAGTGCATTGGGGAGCCCAAGTCACGCGCATGACGAACGTACACGTCGTACAGCAGAGGAACCATCTCCAGCCCGCCGATGGAAGCGGTCAGATTTTCTCGCTGGGCTCGACGGACCGTGTTGCGCATCTTAGCTGTAAGACTCTGCCAAAGTTCGTCCACGCTCTCTGGCAAGGGCATTCGAGGAATAACGCGGGAAGTGTCGCAGAGGAGTTCCGGCGAGTCTATCGGCTTCAACTGGCGCAGCTCGACATACGCGGCGCCGACTTTCCGGGCGAGTTGTCCTGCTTCGCCAAGCAACGCCTGTTCCGCCTCGGGATTGTCTGCCAGCACTCCACCCTCGTCCGCAAAGGGCACCGAAACCAAGACCTTCCCGTCGCCCATGACCCGTCTCAACATTAGCGGCAGCACGCCAACGAGCGCGTCGTTCCGTGTCGCTGCGAGGTAGTACGGGTCCCCACCATAGACCTGCTGAATCATTTGCATCCAGGCGTACTGGTGAAAGAAGGTCGCGTTGGGATGCTGTGTCACGTAGGCATCCCATTCTTCCCTACCGCCGCTGAAAAGATAGGCCTTTATCGCCAATCCAGCGCACTCCCGCTCTTCTATTGGCGCTCTGATGCTATAGGCACAGAGGCAAGTGCTTACTGCATGTCTGCCTGCCTGTAAGGGCCCCGGCTATGTATTTGTCGCCGTCCCTATCGAAGGCAACTCCTTGACCATCAGGAAGTGATGAGCCCCGGGAGCGCCGCAGACGGCGACCACCCCATAGCCCCGTGCCTCGTAGAGACGAAAGGCTGGCTCGTTGTCTGACGCGACGTACAACGCGACTCTTGTCGCGCCCCGCTCCCGGAGTACTGCTTCGGCTGCGGCCAGCAGCGCTTTGGCCACCCCAAGGCCTCGTAAGACCGGCACAGTAAAAACGTCCGTGATGAGGCCAGCGTGGGCATGAATATACGGCGCTGTCGAGTCGATAGTCGTCGCTGAGCGTCCAGAAAGCCGGAAGAGACCAGCTAGTCGGTGAAGGGAACGCCTAAACCCCCACATGAGCAGTTGCCCAACGTCCCTGGCTGGCCAGGTGAACAATTTCCTTGCCAGCCATTTGAATGTCGTGAACGACATCACCCTGCGCGGGAGAGATACCGGCCCATCCCTGAAGTACACCACTCCCGCCAGGTTGTCGTCAACCCAGCCGGCCAGCATGTACGCGCCAGGTGTCGTGACGTGAAGCCAAGCCTTCAACTCGCCATATGCTCGGGCAGCCCCCTCCGACAGTCTCCCTGGCGGAGTAGGACGGAAGTGCTCAAGAATGCCGGGTAAGTCGCGCTCACTGACCGGCCGGACCAGCATACGTCGGCCGTCCTTGAGCAAATGCATAGATCCCACGGCATTCAAGCCGGCATGCGGCACTTCAGGCCTCACGGTAGCACGCTCCGTCGAAGACTGCATGAAATCCAGCCACAAAGGAAGGCAAATCGGTTTCCGCCATGGCCCAGTATAGTGGGAGCACTAGGTTGGTGGTCACTATCTGCTCTGCGTTTGGACATCGAGCTTGGTCTGCAGCGCGTTGCCACCAATCGTACTCGTACATCGCCCGCGTATAAAAAGCCCTTGCGTCTATACCTGTCCTTTGTAACGACGCCACCAATTTATCGCGCGGTGGGTTGTCTTCCACGAGCCGCAGGGCTAGCCGTGTATACACGCTTTGAGCTTGCAGTGGCTTGGACTGCACGCGAATCGCCGGAACACAAGCCAGGTGTTGTTCCAGGATACTTCCTAAGCGCTGCCGATGAGCATTGTAGGCGTCCAGCCGGCTCAGGGCAAGCATGCCAAGGCCGGCTTGCCAAGCCGACATGCGAGATGGACTGCGGTCAAAAGACTGGTCTTCGGCCCCAACACGAAGCCACGGAACTGTTCTCCCGACCTGCCACAGGGTAGGATGAGACAGCATACTTATGGCTAGTTGCCTTACGATGGCCGCCGGCGGAAGCCAGCCTCCTTGGGGCAGCCGTTCCACCTCTTCCACAACTGGCCCGACCAGGGCGGGGTCGTTTACTAAAAGCACGCCGCCCTTGTAGCCACGAAGGTTCTTACTGCGCCCAAGGCTTAAGAAAGCAAGCTCCCCGAAGGTGCCTACCAGCCGGCCGTCGAAGCGAGCACCGCAGGCTTGGGCCACGTCTTCGACAAGGTAGACGCCGCGAGTTTGGCATAACTGCTGAAGAGCCACAATGTTTGCCGGAGTCCCAAACATGTGGGCCACTACTACAGCAAGGACGTCTTCCTTGAGGACGGCCTCGACTTGTTCCACATCGAGGTTGAAGTCATCCAGGGAGACGTCCACACACAGCCCGGTCAAGCCCGCCTCAAGCACGGCTCTCCCCACCGTCGGGCACGTGTAGGCTGACAGGACAACAGTCGTCGCATCGGGCCGCAGCCTTCTCAGCGCACGAAGAGCAATGTACAGCGCCAGGCGCCCCGAGGAAACCGCAAAAGCCCGCCGCACGCCGTGGTATTGTCTGCACGCCTCCTCAAATTCAGCCAGCGCACCGGGGCCTTGCAGGCATGCCGCAACGACGTCCCGCCATCCGAGAGGCATGGGAATAGCCGGAACTGGCCTCATAGCTGCCCAGCAAGAGAGGTGTATAGCTGGACCTGCATGTCCAGCACCCGGTTGATATCGAAAAGCCAAGCTCTTTCACGCGCGGCTTCGCCCAGGCTCTTGGCCAACGCGTCGTCTTGCATTACGCGAGCCAGGCAGCGTGCAAGAGCTTCACTATCACGCGTCGGAAACAACAAGCCACTGCGCTCGTGCTCTATCTCCTCAGCACAACCAGGTATGTTAGAGGCGACAACCGGTAGGCCTGATGCCATAGCCTCGATGGGAGCAATGGGCAAGCCCTCGCGATGTGAAGCGAAAACGAAAACGTCTGCTGCGCTGTACAGGTCGAGCACGTCGTCGCGCCAGCCAAGAAGGAGGAAATCCTCGTCAAGCCCGGCCTGCTTGACCGCTTTCTCGATTGGTCGTACATCCTTCCCCGAGCCGGCTGCAAGAAATCGGACGGGAATGCCTTCGCGTTTCAGGTGCGCCGCTGCCTCAATCATCTCCGCATATCCCTTGTCCCAGGTCAGCCGCGAGACCGTAAGAGCCACCTTCTCGTTCACACCGATTCCGAGGCTTTGCCGCAGTGCACGGCGGCGTTCAAGCCGCTCGTCGGGCGGCAACTTAAACTTACTTACCTCTACACCTGCTCCCGGGACCCAAAAGAACTTCTCCTGCTCCCCCACCCCAAGGGTGAGCGCCAAGTTTTCTTCGGCCCGACTGACACAAATGACTTTATGCGCCCATCGCAGGCCAACCTTCTCGATTTCCAACCAGACGCGACGAGCGAGAGGATGCAAGCCGTCATGAACGTAGAAACCATGCTGAGTGTAAATGAGCACTTTCGTGCGGTGGTAAGCTATCGGGTTGGCGATTATCCCTCCAAATGAGCAGTGCGTGTGAATGATGTCGAACCGATGGTCTTCCAGAAAACGGGATAGTTCGCGCCGCGCATTACATAGGGTAAGAGGGTTGAACGTGTGCCCGAAATTCCATCGGTGGAAGGGGAAGCCTGCAGTCTCGATAGCACTGGTGCTGTCATCAGAGCCGGCAAGAGCCTCCACGTGAAATCCAACCTGGCGTAAGCGTCTCATCAGAGGCAGTGCGAACAACACAAGTGACGACGCACGTGCGGCAAGTTGCAAGACCCTTATCTGATCACACATCTTGGCCATCCGCTCTCTGTGCTCTTGCGACGGCGCTCCTCGCGGCCACTATACCCCTACTCTTGGTAGGAGCGGTACTGGCCCGCTACCTGGTGCAATTCCTGCACTGCAATCCTCAACACCGCGGACTTAGCGTGTTGGGGAAAAACGTTCCGAAACTCGACGGCATTATATCAGATAGAGGCAGACAATAGTCCGATTGACGAGGTAGGACTTGCCATTTGTCTCAAGGAAGTGTTTCGGGTCAGTGTGCTCCTGGCCTGAAAGCCATTGCTACAAGCTTTTCCGAGAGGCGAGTGTTGCAAAACCATCGTTCGAGGCTCGAGGCGCGCCCGTGCGGTATAACTCGCCGACTCAAACCTGCGCCTTACACGAACTGGCAGCTACGCAGAGGCGAGTTTTGCAACAGGCATGGCATAAAGGAGGCCATTTCCCGACTGTTGCCAAAGGTGGCCCAGCAACTGGATGAAGTGAACCCAAGTAAAAGGTCGGGAACACAGCTCTGTCCTCCTCCACACGTCAACCAGACCTACCCCCGATTTTGCAATAATCACCTAACAGACTCACGCACTAAGCCCGCGACGCCGCCCCCAACGCCCCCTCGTCGGGAGCAAAGGTGACTGTCAACCGCCCACCTTAGACGGGGAGTATTCAGTTTACTCAGGATTTTGTTTCAGTAGGAAAGGGTAATGCCTAGATAATCACCTCGGTGATCTCTCCAAAGCGCCTTGTTAACTCAAACACGGCCACAAAAGTGGATAAACTTGTGTGTCTCACCTGACGCCC
>JANZZA010000671.1 GCA_026419655.1 Armatimonadota bacterium
GCTGCCCGCCCGCAGGCCAATCCACGTAGTGAAAGTAGAGTTATTCCACCTGTGACGGGCCACGACGGCCCCAACAAGTGGCCCCCTCGCACTCACTTCCACTGCCTCGCCCTGGTCCAAATCCTTCGTCCAGCGTATCCGCCCAATCTCCCATGACGACATTCCGTGCGGCTCTTCCCAGAGCACCTGCAACAGGCCTGCCCGCTGGCCCTGGGGCACTACTTCGCGGCGGGCGGCCAAGTCATACACCGACGTCAGCGCGCCAGAGGCTTTCTCCACGACGATGCGCAGAAGCCCATTGTCAACGCTGATGGTTCGTTCATCTTCCCTCACGGCGACAGGCCTGGTGCTCGCCGGGGCTCCTGCGGCTTCTCTGGTGAGATGGTAGGTCGCCCACCCCACGGACGGAACACCAGCGCGAAAAGCAATGTGCCGACTCTCCCCGTGTGCCGATGGCATTGTCACCATTTGGGCGGGCGACTCTGCCTGGTTAGGGCCGGCAGCGGCCTTGAATTCCTCTCCAGCCGCACCATCCGCCACTGGCAGCAGCACAACCCCATCCCGCTTCCAGCCGAGACGGTTGAATAGCAGCACGGCCTGGCCCCGACCCCTGGTATCAATGGCCTTGCCCAGGGCCTGCAAGCTCTCGTCAAGCTGCGCGCGCGCAATCCTTTCGGCCTCATCGTAAAGCTCGTGAGTGTACTTGTATGCGTCGTGAATGGCCGAGCCGCACAGCAGGTCGTGGAACTGGTTGAAAAGCACGTTGCGCCAGGCCCGGGTGAAGGCTTCGTTGTCATACCGGCGGTTGGCGAGAAGCCAGGCAGCGACAGCGGCGGTCTCGGCGGTGGGCAACAGATTCTCAAGCTGGCGGTTGCGCAGCTTTACGTCGGCATGACTTGTATAGCAGCCGCGGAAGACAAACTGCAGCTCGCGGCGGACGACAGGCAGGTCAGGGCTTTCGGCAAGGGCCGCCTCGAAAAACTCGTCCGTGCGCGCAAATTTTATCTGCGGGGCGAAGGCGCGTTTCTGCAACGCGAGGGCCGTTTCAATGTCGCGCCGGGTCGGGCCGCCGCCATGGTCGCCGACACCGTAAGCAATCATGGCCACCCTCGAACCAACCTGCCGCCGCACGTCTAAGGGCGCGCGGGCTACGCCGGGGTCAATGCTCCAGCTATAGCCGCCATAGTTATATGACAGCAGCCGCGAACCGTCCGGCCCCTCCCACCAAAACAGCGGCACTCCCGGCCCGCAGCGCGCAAAGTAAAACCATTCCACGCCGGCGTCGCGGAAAATCGTCGGCAGGGTCCAGGCGTGGCCGAAGTTGTCCGGTAGCCAGAGCATCCCGGTCCAGCGGCCAAACTTCTCCATGCAGTACTCGCGGCTGTAGAGAGCGTGGCGCGCCAGCGCCTCCCCGGAGGCCATATTGGTGTCACCCTGGACCCACGTGGCACACGTCGGATCCCAGCGGCCCTCGCGGATGCGCTGGACAATCTGGCGGAACAGGTCGGGGTATTTCTCCTCGATGGCAATCATCGCCCCGGGCTGGCTTTCCGAGAAGCGAAAATCGGGGAATTCATCCATGAAGCGGAGGGCCTGGGTCCAGGTGTCGTGGCAGACCTGAATGGTCTCGGGCCACAGCCAGAGCCAGTTCATGTCAATGTGGGCGTGGCCGACGAGGTAAAGGGCGTACTTGCGGATGACTGG
>JANZZA010000084.1 GCA_026419655.1 Armatimonadota bacterium
GGCCATGCAGATGTGGTTATAGCCGTGCACATCCACCAGGATCTGCTGGTAGAACTGCCCGAATTGATGGCCCGCAACGGTGGCAGAGCTCTTATCGTGCCCATCGAAGACCCGGGCTGGGCACGGCCGGGTCTTGTGCGACAGGTCAGCGAGCTGTGTCGGGCTAGAGGAATCGAGTGCGAGTTTCCAAAGCCTTTCTGTGCCCTGACGCCGCAAACACCAGTCATAAAGCAGTTCTCAGAAGAATATGCTGTGGGCCGCCCCCGGCTTACCATGACACAACTAGATGGCGTGGTGGTGGAAGTTGAATGTCTGCGCGGGTCGCCATGTGGCCTGACGGCGTGGGTGGCCGGCAAGCTGGTCGGGACCAGGACGGCTGACGAAACCCTGGCAAGCGTCCACTCGCTGCAAGCGGCTTATCCGTGCCTGGCAAGCATGAACATGGACCCTGCCTACGGCGATACGCTTATGCATTTGGCCGTGGGTTTGTTATATGAGGCGGTTCAGGAAGCCGTAAGGAACGCCAAAACGGCGCGATAGAACATTTGTGGACCTGGCGCGCGCAGACAGGGAAGACTGGCGGCTCCAGGGCGGCCGCAGGGTAATACAAGGCTTTAAGGAGCGACGGAAATGAAGCTAGCGGTTGCTGGCAAGGGTGGAGTGGGCAAGACAACTATTTGCGCGGGCCTGGCTTTAGCCCTGGCGGAGCAGGGGGAACGGGTGATGGCGGTGGACGCCGACCCCAACAACTGCCTCGGATACGCCCTGGGCATTCCGCCAGAAAAGCTTGAAGGGATTACGCCGATCTCGGACATGAAAGAGCTGCTGGAAGAGCGTGCGGGGTCGGCCGGCGGCGGGATGTACAACCTGACCCCGGAAGTAGCCGACCTTATTGACCGGTTCAAGGTAAGCTGGGGGAACGTAGACCTGCTGGTGATGGGTACTATTGACCGCGGCGGCGGGGGGTGTGCCTGTCCGCTGAACAGTGCACTGAAGCAGCTTTTGCGGGAGCTGGTGGCGTTGCCGGGGGCGCTGCTGGTAGACATGGAAGCCGGCCTCGAGCACCTGGGCCGGGGGACCGCAGCAGCAGTAAATGCCTTTGTTATCGTGGTGGACGCCACCCCAGCCGCCCTGCGTACGGCCAGGCGAATCAGCGAACTAGCGGCTGAATTAGGTGTCCGAAACATCTGGGCCATGGGTAACCGCGTCTCGACGCCCGAGCAGCGCCAAGAGATAACCAATGGCCTGGGCAGTATTCCCGTAATCGGCTTTGTGCGCGTGCACCCCGGCTTGTCGGAGCATGGCGTGTTTAGCGGCGAGGCGGGCCAGCGGCTAAAAGAGGACCTCTGCGCGGCCCTGGATACGCTCCGCAACCAAGCTTGAAGTGCTGCGCGGCAGGCCGGACTGCCAAAGGGGGCACAAAGTGGGCAAAAGCATCGTGGTGACCGGCAAGGGCGGAAGCGGCAAAACTGTTCTGTCCGCCCTTATCGTAAAAGCTCTCATGGAGCGTGTGTCCGGCACTATTCTGGCTGTGGACGCTGACCCGAACTGTAACCTGGACCGTGCCCTGGGAGTGGCGGTCGAGCAGACCGTCGGCAGTATCCGGGAGGACATGATAGACGAGATTACTTCTCTACCCGGCGGGATGACGAAAGCCGAATACCTTGCTTACCGCACGCGCGAGTGCCTGGTAGAAACCGACCGATTCGATCTGATTGCTATGGGGCGCCCCGAAGGTCCCGGATGCTACTGCTATGCCAACAGCATACTGCGCCAGGTGGTGGACAAGCTTGCTAAGGAGTACGATTACGTAGTCATTGACTGCGAAGCTGGGCTGGAGCATCTGAGCCGGCGGACTGCCGGGCGCCCCGATTATCTGGTCGTGGTAGTTGACCCGAGCGTCCGGTCGGCGGAGACGGCACGGCGCGTGGTAGAGCTAACGGGTTCGCTTGGCACGCCGGTAGGCCAAACGCTAATAGTGGCGAACCGCTGTCGCGACGGCCTGTCGCCAGCAGTACGAAAGGTTTTGCAAGAGGGCAATCTGCAGGTAGCCGCCGAAGTCCCAGAAGACGAGAATGTGCGGGCGTTAGATGACGCGGGCGAATCGCTACTCAAGGTGCCTCAAGACAGTCCGGCGTACAGGGCTGTGCGTCAGATACTGCAACAGGCGGGCATAGCAGAGGCAGGGTGAAGCGCGTGGTACCATCCATTTACATTGCGGGGGCAGGGCAACACGCTGGGAAAACCTTCGTGGCCCTCGGTTTGGTTGCCGCCTTGCGGGAACGTGGCCTGACTGCCCGATACATGAAACCCGTGGGCCAGCGTACCGTGCATGTGGGCGACGACCTGGTTGACGAAGACGTAGCTCTCATTTACCGCGTCTACGGCATGCCCGGTTCCGTGACAGCGGCAAATCCCGTCACCGTGCCGCGCGGCTTTACACGGCGTTTCCTGCTTGGCGGCGGGAGTACGGAAGAGCTGAAGGAGAAAATCCTGGCAGGCTACAATGAGGTCAGTGAGGGCGCAGAGATAGTAGTGGTGGAGGGAACCGGCCACGCGGGTGTGGGGTCAGTGCTGGGCCTGTCCAACGCTACGGTGGCTGCGCTGCTGCAGTCCAAGGCCATTATTGTCATCGGCGGCGGCATAGGTCAGCCGATTGACGAATTCACCGTGAATCAGGCTCTCTTTGAGAAGGAAAAGGTACCCATTCTCGGCGTGATCAGCAACAAAGTCGAGCCAGCCAAGCTCGAAGAGTGCCGTACAACCGTGACGGTGTGGTTCGACAGGATTGGCGTGCCGGTGCTGGGATTTGTGCCCGTCTTACCTGTGCTTACCGAGATCACCTTGCGCCAGATTGTACAGGAACTCGACGCCTATGTGCTTAGCGGAGAAGAATTCCTCGACCGCCGGTTGCGCAGGTTCATCGTAGGTGCGGCGTCGGTGCATCGCCTGCTCGACGATTTCACCGAGGAGACCCTGGTCATCACCCCAGGCGACCGCAACGACATTATCCTGGCGTGCATTTCCGCCGAGCTGAGCACAGAAGCCAACGGAATGCCCCACGTGTCGGCCATGTGCCTCACCGGCGGCACCCGACCGCCCGACAATGTAATGAAAATCATCGAGCGCAGTCGCGTCCCGGTCATCGCATGTGACGAAGGCACCTACGCCATTGCCACGCGCATCGCCAATCTGGTGGCCAAGATCCTGCCTAAGGACCACGAGAAAATCCGCACTGCCCAGCAGACCATCAGTGAACTGGTGGATGTGGACGCGATAATCGAAGGCGCCCTTGGGGGGTGAAGTCCTGCCGAGGCCGGGGGCGCTCGTGACAGCGGCCGCCAGTAGTGGGGAGTATTCAGTTCACTCAGGATTTTGTTTCAGGCAGGAAAGAATAAGGCCTGGAGAATCACCTGGTGGTCTGTCCAAAACCCGGTGTTGACTTATACAGGGCCAAAAAAGTGTTTAAACTTGTGTGTTTCACCTTTCGCCTCGGAGCGCATCTCCCGGGCACTACAGAAACTTTTGCAGCAGTATCCTTGGAAAACCGAATACTTCCTCAGTGCTGGCGTGGCTTGACAGCGGGCAGGCCTCCATTTCACCTTCTCCAAGCCGGCAATCATGCGCAAGCGACTGGGCGCAGAAAGCATGGCGAACCCTGGCCCCATTTCTCGTCGCGGGAGCGCTCGAATGAAACTCTCCGCCACGGTACACCACGGCGCAGCGCGTGCCCTAACTAACAAAGGCGGTACAGGCCCGCGCCCCACCCCGGCACACTCCTTGCCCTGGGGCAGAGAAAAAACCAGCGCCCGCGACGGGCGGCAGGACAAAGGTTCCGCGAGGAGCTTCCGAGAAAACACACACCGATGACACAAGTACCTGAACTGCACATAATCCTTGGTCTCGGCAACCCCGGCGCAGAATACGCCGCCACGAAACACAACGTTGGCTGGATGGTAATTGATGAGCTGGCACAGCGGCACGGTATCGAGCTGCGGCGCGAGCGCCTAAAGGCCAACTACGGCCGTGGCCGTATCGCCGGCCACGCAGTGGTACTGGCCAAGCCCCTCACTTTCGTGAACCTTAGCGGCGATGCCGCCCTGCGCCTGGCCTTCTTCTTCCGCGTGAAAGTCCACAACTTCCTGGTCGTGCTGGACGACATGAACTTGCCACCCGGGACTCTCCGTCTACGCGCAAGCGGCTCTGACGGTGGGCACAAGGGCCTGCGGTCCATCATCGAGACCTTCGGCACTACCGAGGTCCCACGCCTGCGCGTAGGCATCGGCCCCCCGCAAGAAGGGGATGCGGTGCAGTGGGTACTCAGCCCCTTCGATGAAAACACGCAGCCGATAATGGCGGCGGCCATTAAGACAGCAGCCGACTGCGTCGAGACGTACCTGGCCGAAGGACTTGAAGTGGCCATGCAGCGGTATAACGGGTGAGTACCATGGTGCGACGAGCAAGACGAGAGCTGACGCCTGAGGAACGCAGGCGGAGATGGCTACGAGGCGGATTGTACGGCTGTGGTGGCTGCCTGGGCGTAGTACTAATAATCGCCGTCGTACTTATACTGCTTGTCAAATCCGCTCCTCCCCTTCCCCCTGAACTCGTACAGGCCCGCAAACAAGCAGAATCCGGCCCGCCGCCAGCAGCAGCAACTGGCGTCCAGGTTCCACCTGGTCGCCCCGACCAGTCGTCAGGGCCGCTGCTTGGGGCGGGAACTTCCGCGGCTGCCCCGGGTGTAACACCAAGCGCTCCAGTACCCCCAGTCAGCACGGCAGCCCCAGTCCAGGAACAACTGCGTGCCCTCGAACAGGCCCGACAGCAAGGATACAGCGGCGGTTTTCAGGTAATCAT
>JANZZA010000114.1 GCA_026419655.1 Armatimonadota bacterium
GCTGTAGAGAGCGTGGCGGGCCACAGCCTCGCCGGAAGCCATGTTGGTGTCACCCTGGACCCACGTGGCACACGTCGGATCCCAGCGGCCCTCGCGGATGCGCTGGACAATCTGGCGGAACAGGGCGGGGGATTTTTCCTCGATGGCAATCATCGCCCCGGGCTGGCTTTCCGAGAAGCGAAAATCGGGGAATTCGTCCATAAAGCGGAGAGCCTGGGTCCAGGTGTCGTGGCAGACCTGAATGGTCTCGGGCCACAGCCAGAGCCAGTTCATGTCCATGTGGGCGTGGCCGACGAGGTAAAGGGCGTACTTGCGGATGACTGGCTTCAGCGGCTCGAGTGCGGCTAGAGACGCCTCAATGGAGTTCAGAAAGGCCTCCGGGTCGCGAGAGATAAGCTCAAAGTCGAGAGCGGCCAGGCAATCCTGGACGGCGTCCGTCGCTCCCGCTGGCAGGTCGGTCTCCACAGCAAGAAGCTCGCGCAGGGTCTCAAGAGCGGCAGCGTGGTCAGCGATAGGGCGCCGCACATTGTCCAGGCGGGTATAGCGAAGCGACGCTGAAAGCAGGCGCCCCGGGCCGCCCTGATTGATGGCCTTTACGGCTACCACGAAGGACTGGCCTGGCCGGGCGTCTTCGATCAGTACGGCGCGGCCCTCGTCCCAGTGAAACCGTTTCACATGTTCCCCGTTTATATAAATCTCGCCGTCGTCATCCACGGCCACCTCAAGGACCAGCGGCCCGCCGGGATTAGGTGCCAGGCCGATATGCTCCGGGACGCGGACGTGCAGCCGGTACCAGGCCGCCGTGTTGTCGCCCTGCCAGGAGTGTTCCGGGTACACCTGCGGCCACGACGAATCGTCGAAATCTGGTGCCTCGCCGCCCGGAAAGGCTGGCCAGCGAAAGCGCCATGGCCCGGCCGTCTGGGCCGAAAGCGCCCGCAGGGTCTCAATCGCAGAGTTGAGCCGCGTCTGCGTCTCGGACGGTATTTGCTGGGCAAGACCCTGAGGGGCGAGCAGGAGGGCGATAAGCGCGACACAGCCGGCACGGTGAATAGCTAGAGCGCCCACGGCCTCATCTCCCCATCACGACGATTTTTCCCATGAGTTCTCCTGGCTGAAAGAGTGTCCTTTCCGGCGTGGCTGCAAAAGGTTGGGGGCTGTCGTCGCGACGGCGCGGCGGAGGGGCTTTTGTTGCGCGGTTTTTCAGTGTTGCCCCGGTGCGTGGTGAGTCCCGGACGGCCCGCCGGAGGGTGGAGGTGTTGTGCCTGGTTGGGCGTGTTCCCACGGTTGCTTGAGCCCTGGCGGAAGGGAGCCAGGGGGTGGTGGCGCGCCTGGGCCGGATTTTCCCTTAGCGGCCGCCGCTTTTTCCTTCTCCAGCCGTCGCTTTCGCTCGGCCTCAAAGGCCTTTCGTTGCTGGGCGAGAGATTTTTGCCCTTCGGGGGTGAGCGCCCAGGCGACGAACTTGTTCACGTCCGCCGGCGGCCCCATCTTTCCCACCAGGCTTTCGGCCATAATGGGCTCGCGCTTGCCTGGCATCCGCACTGACATCAGCCCATTTATCAATCCTGCCATCTCGCAGCCCTTGGGATAGCCGGCAAGCTTCTTCTGGGCTTGTTCCGAGGAAATGTCGTAGAAAACCACCCGCACCCGGTCCTTGTACTTTTCAAAGGCACTGGCAGCGCCCTGGGCCATGCCGGCGTGGCAGCCATTGCGCGTGTTGAAGAAAAACTCGATGCGCAGTTTGGCGTCCTTTGGCCCAATAGGCTGGGGCAGGGTAAAGGGCTGCATGAGATAGTGTGCGCCGGCTGGCATTCCCTGCCCGGTTATACGGGAGTACTCATCCCGTGCCATCTTCCAGCCGCCGCCCACTGTGTACTCAATGGCGCCAATCACCACCAGCACACCCAGCAATATCAGCAGGTTCCTCATTTTCCGGCTCATTTATGCTCACCACCCTCATAGGGCCGCCCCGCGTCAAAATAGACCACAAGCCTCGCCCGCCAGGCATGGCTCACCTCAGGCCGCCGGCGGTGTTAGAACTCCGTTGCGCTGGTAAAGGTGAAGTCTTCGATAACCATTGGCGGGAGCCAGATGTGCTCGTGAAGCTCGCCGTCGCGGCCTAGGCCAACCAGCCGCCCTAAGGCCTGCACCATCCGCTCCGTAAAACGCAGGTTCTTTACTCCGGCCACGATGTCGCCCTTCTCGATGAGGAAAGTACCCTCGCGAGTCATGCCGGTGAGAATCATCTGTCGCGGATGGACGACGTTGAGGTAGTGAATGCGCGACACGAGAAGGCCGCGGTCAATGGTGCGTAGAAGCTCGTCTCTCGTGGCTGTGCCAGGCGAGACGATGAGGTTGGTTGGCGCCGGGCCGAAGTCGTTTGGCGCAGGCAGGGCGTGGCCTGTATTCTCTGCCGCCGGACTGGCTCTGTTGGCCGTGTAGCT
>JANZZA010000121.1 GCA_026419655.1 Armatimonadota bacterium
GCAATCATTTCCTCGGCGCGTGCGAGGGCTTCTTGTGGCCGGCCCGCAACTCCGTCACCGGAAAAGGAATCCGGCGTCACGTTGAGTATGCCCATAATAACGGTGCGCTGACCGACGGGCACTGGCCTGCCGCGGCAAATCCAGACCGGCTTCCGCGCCGCTCCATAGGAGGCCAGCGCTTCCTCTACTTCGGCGGCTATATCTCCCAGTCTAAAGGCCTGCCCCTTGAGACGCTGCAGCAATCTCCCGTACTGGCGCAGATTCGCGATAATAATTACTGCGCGTGGGGTATCGTCGAAGGCAGCAACCGCTGGCGACACGGCGCAGTCACACCCGACGGCCAGGCACTCTTGCTTCAGCAGCGCGGCAGCCTTTCCACGCACTTTTTCCACGCGCACGGCCCTTACCTGTGTCTTGTTTGCCAGCCACTGAAGCGCTGGCTCGCCGACGCCGAGGCGTGACACCTCCTCTCGCGCTGCCTGAAGGTCGGCAAGTACCAGTACGCGAGGACGATGTGGCCTGTTCATTAGCTCCACCACGCCGTCGCGGGAAGGTCTACAATCTGCCTCTCACAGTCGCGGACGCGTCGCTGCCCCACACTTCGGCTGCCCGTAGCTGCTCGTCTGCCTCTCACAGTCACGGGCGTGTCGGCAACAACCGGCCCTCCGGGCGGCACAACGTGATCTGCCCCTCACAGTCACGGACGCGTCCCCGCGCCAGGGTTGCTGGTCCCTGACGGCGAGAGAATCATCTGGTCGGGTGTCATCAGCCCCGGCAGCGCAGGTGCTGGTGGCGTTGTCTCAAGCTGCGCGCGCACCGCCCTTTCCAGCCGCGGGTCATCTATGGCTATCTTTGCCTGCTTACGCCTTTCCTTCAGCCACTCAGCCCTCGCCATCAGCATCCTCTCCTGCACCAGCCGCGCCCTTATCCGACCCGCGACCTTTTCTAGCGGCTCGACTCCCGCTGGTTGCTTGCTTTCCAGCTTGAGGATACACCAGCCGTCCGGGCCCTGGAAGACCGGGCTTATCTCACCTGGCTTGAGGGAAAAGGCCATCTTGGAAATGGGCGCAGCGTAATCGCCTGCTTCAAACCAGCCCATGTCTCCTCCGTCGCTCGCGGTGGCAGGGTCCTCGGAAAGAGCCTTAGCCAAACCAGCGAAATCCCCCCCAGCCTTGAGCGCCGTCATCACCGCCTCGGCACTCTCCCGCGATTGGAAAAGCATCATCCGCGCCCGCACCCGCGGCCCATGGCTGAACTGTTTTCTGTGCGCTGCATAATAACGGGCGATTTCCTCGTTACTCACTTCC